>DASTKF010000024.1:0-11790 GCA_035716065.1 Gaiella sp. | reverse complement strand
GCCGCTCGGCTCGACGTGCTGCTCGATCTCCTCGAGGATCGTCTCCTGCGTGCGCGACGCGACCACCGGGTCGGGGATGCCCTCCACCCAGACGAGCGTCCGCCGGCCGCTCCCGCGCTTGCTGCCCACGATCGGCTCGAGCGCGTAGATGCGGTCGGCCCGCACGTACTTCCCGAACCCGAGGAACACCATCCCGTGACCGGTCATGACCCTAGTATGCCTGTCCTGTGAGAATGTGGTACTGTGATCCTGTGAAGAACATCACGGTCTCCGTCCCCGACGAGGTCTACCGGGCCGCGCGGATCAGGGCCGCTGAACGCGGTCGCTCGGTCAGCGCGCTCGTGGCCGACTACCTCCGCACCCTGTCGGACGAGGAGCTCGAGCTCGCACGCCTCGAAGCCCAGAGGCGACGGATCGTGGCGGGAATCAAGCACTTCAGCGCGAGCGACCGTCTCGATCGCGATGCGGTGCACGAGCGTGGCGTTCGTTGACACGAACGTCCTGCTCTACGCGGTTTCGCACGAGCCGGGTGAGCATGCGAAGGCGACGAGGGCGAACGAGATCCTCGATTCGAGGGACGTCGAGCTCTCCGTTCAGGTGCTTCAGGAGTTCTACGTCCAGGCGACGCGCTCAACGCGACCCGATCCGCTCCCGCACGACCAGGCCGCCGCTTTCGTCGAAACACTCCTCGGGTTCCGGGTACAGGAGCTGAGCACGCAGATCGTCAGGACCGCCCTGGCGACGCGCGAACGCTTCGGCATCTCGTACTGGGACGCCGCGATCCTCGAGGCCGCGCGCGCCCTCGGATGCGACGTCGTCCTCTCGGAGGACCTCGCCGACGGCCAGGACTACGACGGCGTCCGGGTGGAGAACCCCTTCCGTGGCCTCTAGCTTGGTCGTTGGTCGATCGATGCTCTGACCCGGCGTACGATCCGTCGGTGGGCGATCGGCAGGCTCGGCTACGCTCGCCGCGGTCATGGCCCGCGTCTACCTCTCCCCTCCGCACATTGCCGGGCGCGAGGCCGAGCTCGTGGCGGACGCGATCGAGTCCAACTGGATCGCGCCGCTCGGCCCGCACGTGGACGCGTTCGAAGCCGAAGTGGCCGCGGTGGCGGAGGTCGAGAATGCGTTGGCGCTGTCGAGCGGCACCGCCGCGCTCCACCTCGCGCTCGTCGTGCTCGGGATCGGCGCGGGCGACGAGGTCGCGTGCTCGGACTTCACCTTCGCCGCCAGCGCGAACCCGATCGCGTACGCCGGCGCGACACCGTTCTTCGTCGACGCGGACGAGGCGACCTGGACGATCGATCCCTCGCTGCTCGACCGGGCGATCTCCGACCGGCGCGCTGCGGGCGCGCGCGTCCGGGCCGTGATCGCGGTCGACCTCTACGGCCAGTGCTGCGACTACGACGCGCTGCGGGAGGTCTGCGAGCGCCACGACGTCGTCCTGATCCAGGATGCGACCGAGTCGCTCGGGGCGACGTACCGGGGCGAGCCGTCGGGCGGGCAGGGGGCCGTCGCGGCCTTCTCCTTCAACGGCAACAAGATCATCACGACGAGCGGCGGCGGGATGCTCCTCTCTGCGAACCGCGAATGGATCGAGCACGCGCGCAAGCTCTCGACGCAGGCGCGCGAGCCGCTCGTGCACTACGAGCACACCGAGGTCGGCTTCAACTACCGGATGAGCAACCTCCTGGCCGCGCTCGGGCGCGCGCAGCTCGAGACGCTTCCGATGCGCGTGGCCGCGCGCCGCCGGATCCGCGACCGGTATCGCGAGCTGCTCGACGGCGTCCCGGGTGCCTCCTTCATGCCCGAGGCGGAGTACGGGACGTCGAACGCGTGGCTCACGTGCATCGTGCTCGACCCTGACGCATTCGGCGCCGACCGCGAGACCGTTCGCCTGGCGCTCGAGGCCGAGGACATCGAGGCGCGGCCGCTCTGGAAGCCGATGCACCTGCAGCCGATCTTCGCGTCGCGCCGCACGTTCGGCGGCGAGGTCGGTGCGCGCCTCTTCGAGCACGGGCTGTGCCTGCCGAGTGGGTCGTCGCTGACGGACGCCGACCAGGAACGTGTGGTCGCGACCGCGTTGTCGGCCCGCAGGACCTAGCGCGACCCTGGGGCGGCTGGTGTCCGACTTCGAGTCGGACACCAGCCGAAGCTCAGGCCCCTACGCCGGGGCGGCGACGGTCTCGACCACGTCGAGCCAGTGGCTCCACTGCTCGGTGCGGCCGTTGACCACGTCGAGGTACGTCCGCTGGAGCTCGAGCGTGACGTCGCCCACGCCGAGCTCGACGTCGTCGATCGCGCGCACCGGCGTGACCTCTGCCGCCGTGCCCGTCATGAAGACCTCGTCGGCGAGGTAGAGATCGGTGCGGATCACGTCGGCCTCCTCGACGACGTAGCCCAGGTCGCGGGCGATCTCGATGACGCTCCCGCGTGTGATGCCCGGGAGGATCGACGTCGAGAGCGGCGGCGTCAGGATCCGTCCATCCTTGACGACGAAGATGTTCTCGCCCGGCCCGTCCGCGACGAAGCCGTTGTCCGTCAGCAGGATCCCCTCGTCGTAGCCGGCACGCTGCGCCTCCGTCGTCGCCAGCATCGAGTTGAGGTAGATCCCGGTCGCCTTCGAGACATGCGGGATGACGTTCGGGCCGACTCGCTTCCAGGAGGAGACCTTCGCGGTGATGCCCTTCGCGAGCGAGTCCTCACCGAGATAGGCGCCCCACGGCCAGCTCATGATCACCGTCTCGACCGGGTTGCCGCGTGTGTGCACGCCGAGCGAGCCGTAGCCGAAGAAGGCGATCGGCCGGATGTACGCCGCGGGCAGCCCGTTCGCGCGCACGAGGTCGTGCGTCGCCGTCCGCAGGTCCTCGACGGAGTACGGCAGCTCCATGTACAGGAGGCGCGCGCTGTCGTGGAGACGCTGCATGTGGTCGCCGAGCCGGAACACGGCCGGGCCCTTCGCGGTCTCGTAGGCGCGGATTCCCTCGAACACGCCGGTGCCGTAGTGGAGACCGTGAACCCCGACGTGAACGGTCGCGTCCGCCCAGTCGACGAGCTCGCCGTTCATCCAGATCTTCGCGGTCTCCTCCATTGCGCTCCTCCGTTCGGCGTCGGTGTTGAAATCGAGTGTGTACCAGACTGAAGTCCGGTAGCCACGCAGTCTTATGGGGATTCCAGCACAACGTCCTCGACCCGCCCGCGCGTCAGGCGGACGAGCTCGGGCGGCCCCAGCGAGACGAGGTGCGACTCGGAGCCGGCGCCGGCCCAGACCGTGCGGTGCCGGAGCATCGTCCGCTCGACGAGGACGACGGAGACACGCTCGAGCGGGAACGGCGACACGGCGCCCGGTCGGAAGCCCGTCGCCGCCTCGACCTCGTCGGGCTCCGCGACCGTCGCACGTCGCGCGCCGACGAGCCGTGCGACCTTCCCCGTGTCGACCTTGCGGTCGCCCGGCACGAGCGTCACCACCGGCGACGCGTCGCATACGAGGACGATGGACTTCACGACCTGGCCGAGCGTGCAGCCCACTGCGTCGGCCGCCGCCTGCGCGGTCGCGGTGGGCGTCGGCAGCTCCTCGATTCGCGCCTCCGCGCCGGTGTCGCGCAGGAACGCCGCGACACGCTCCACAGGCTCGGGCCACTCCATGCCGTTCCCGGTCACCCGAGCTCGACGAAGCGGACGTCGTCGAAGCCCACGGCATGGAGCTGGTCGACGAGCTCGCTCGTGGCCGGCGAGTCGATGGAGAAGACCATCAGCGCCTCGCCTCCCTCCTTCGTCCGCGAGACGGCCATGTTGGCGATGTTGAGGCCGGCGTCGCCGAACATGGAGCCGACGCGGCCGATCACCCCCGGTTGGTCGGAGTAGCGGACGAAGACCATGTGCGGCGCGATCTCGAGGTCGATTCCGAAGCCGAGGGCGCCGCCGAGGAAGAGGCGGGGCTCCGGCCCGATCGTCGTTCCCGAGACGGTGACCTCCTCCCCGTCCGACACGAGCCGCACCTCGACGGTGTTCGAATAGTCGCGCGATGCCCGGTCGCGCTCCTCGACCACGGCGATCCCGCGCTCCGCGGCGATCACCGTCGCGTTCACGACGTTCACCACCTGGTCGACGCGCTCCTGGAACACACCGTTCAGCGCAGCCGCGGTCAGGAGCCGCGTGTCGTACTCCGACAGCGGGCCGTGCGCCGCGACGGTTATGCGCTGCGGCGCACCGACTGCGAGCTCGACCGCGATCCGGCCGAGCAGGGACGCGAGCGGGATGAACGGCCCGAGCACCTCGAGGTCGGCCTGGTCGACGACGGGGATGTTGACCGCGTTCGTGACGATCCCGCCGTCGAGCGCGGCCACGACCTGCTCGGCGACGATGACGCCCGCCCGGTCCTGCGCCTCGTCGGTGGAGGCCGCGAGATGCGGCGTGACCACGACCTGGTCGAGCTCGAGCAGCGGGCCGGTGTACGGCTCGGACGAGAACACGTCGAGCGCCGCGCCCGCGAGCTTCCCCGACCGAATCGCCTCGATGAGCGCCTCCTCGTCGACGAGCGCGCCGCGCGCGGCGTTGACGAGCCGCGCGCCGTCGCGCATCCGACCGATCGCGTCGCGGTCGACGAGGCAGCGAGTCTCGTCGGTGAGAGGAGAGTGGAGCGTCACGACGTCCGCGGCGCCGAGCAGCTCGTCGAGCGTCTCGGCCTGCTCGACACCCAGGTCGCGGAACCGGTCGCGGCCGACGAAAGGGTCGTAGGCGACGACGTTCATCGCCAGGCCGAGGGCGCGCCGCGCGACCTGCTGTCCGATCCGCCCGAAGCCGATCACGCCGAGCGTTTTCCCGGCCAGCTCGATTCCGCCGTAGCGCGAGCGCTCCCAACGACCCTGCTTCAGCGCCGCATGCGCCTGCGGGATGTTGCGCGCGAGCGCGACGATCAATCCGATCGTCTGCTCCGCGGCCGACACGATCGTCGACTCGGGCGCGTTCGCGACCACGATCCCGCGACGCGTCGCGGCGTCCACGTCCACGTTGTCGACGCCGACGCCGGCGCGGCCGATGACCTTCAGGCGCGTTCCACGCTCGATCACGTCGCGGGTCAGCTTCGTGGCCGACCGGATGACGATGGCGTCGTAGTCGCCGACGATCTCCTCGAGCGGCGAGTCGAGGTCGACGTCCACGTCGAAGCGTGTGCGCAGGAGGTCGACCCCCGCGTCGGCGATGGGCTCCCGGATCAGGACGCGCATCAGCCTGCCGCGGCGACCGAGCCGAAAGCCTCGAAGGCGGCTGGAGCGGCTCGGCCGGGCTCGACGTCGGCGCCGGCCTCCCGCAGCTCGACCTCGATCGCGCCCAACGCCTCGGCGATGTCGTCGATCGTGACGTGGCCGATGTGGCCGATCCGGAAGAGCCGCGAGACGAGGTCTCCGTGGCCACCTGCGATCGTGATCCCGTGCCGGTCGCGGAGCGCGAGGCGCAGCTCGACCGCGTCGATCCCCTCCGGCGTCAGCGCTCCGGTGAGCACGGCAGCGCTGTCGTCGTCCGGCGAGTAGAGCTCGAGCCCGATCGCCTTGATCCCCGCGCGGCACGCCCGCCCGAGCGCCCGATGCCGGGCGAACGCCGCGTCGAGGCCGTCCTCCAAGACGAGGCCGAGAGCCTCGACGAGCGCCACGACGGTCGACGTCGGAGGCGTGAACGGCGTCGAGCGCTTGGCCTGAGCGCGGCGCTGGCGGGCCCAGTCCCAGTAGAAGCGCGGGAGCGTCGCCGCCTCGGTGCGCTCCCAGGCCCGGTCGGAAACGGCGGCGAAGGAGAGTCCCGGCGGTGTCATCAGCGCCTTCTGCGAGCCGGTCACGACGACGTCGGCGCCCCAGGCATCGGTCTCGAGGGGAACGGCACCGAGACTCGAGACGGCGTCGACCACCGAGAGCACCCCTGCCTCGCGGCACACCACAAGAAGCGGCTCCAGATCGCAGACGACCCCTGTCGACGTCTCGGAGTGGACGATGAAGGCGGTCGCGGCGCCGCTGTCCGCCAACGCCTCGCGGAGGCCCGCCGGACGAGGAGCCTCGCCCCACGGGTACGTGAGCGGCACGACGTCGCAGCCGAACGCGCGCGCCATCGCCTGCCAGCGCTCCCCGAACTCCCCCTGCGAGACCGCGAGCACGCGGTCGCCGGGCGAGAGGAGGTTCACCACGGCGGACTCGAACGCCCCCGTGCCCGACGACGTGAAGACGAGAACCTCGTTCTCCGTGCGAAACACCTCGCGCAGGCGCGCCAGTGCGAGGTCGAAGACCGCGGCAAAGTCGGGCGAGCGGTGGTGGAGCACCGGCTCCGAGAGGGCGCGCAGCACCGCCGGCGGCACCGACGTCGGACCCGGCGTGAGGAGCTTCTGCGGGCGGTCGGCCATGCTCCTGAGCCTACCCCGCGTCCCTCGCGGGGCGGTGTCCTACCGGTGCGTTCGAAACGTGATTGCCTGCTGGAACGTCGGCTTGTTCGAGCCGCGCATCGTCCTCGTGAGGATCCCGGGCGCGAACTGGATCCGTTCCGCGGTTGCGTCGGCACGCCACGTGGACGGGTCGGCGCCCTGGGCCGCAGCCAGCGGCGCGGTGGCGGTGTCGAGCGCCGCCCACAGCGACGCCGCGCACTTCGCGACGTCGCCACCGCCGCAGAATCGCGTCTGGTACGGGCCGGCCACCGCGCGGCCGAGCAAAGCGCGGAGGTCCTTCTGCACGTACGACCACCAGCCGCTGTAAGCGCTCGAGCCGTCCGCGGAGAGCGGCGGGTCGTTGGGCACGAGCTTCGCGAGCTCGGCCCGCCCCTGCGCGTCGAGCACCGGGGCGAGGACGGCGTTGGCGATCGCACTCCACGCGGCGTCCATCACTGCGGCGCCCGGCGCGTCGACCTTGCCGTCGAGGTCGGCGTCGAGCCGGCTGCCGCCGGACGCGAACCACGCGTCGAGCTGCGCGGCCGCCGCCGTCGCACGCGGCGTGCCGGTTCCCCGTGCGAGCACGTCACGGAGCACCGGCCAGACGCGCAGGAGCCGCAGATCCTGGGTCGCGGCGCCGTTCATCGCGCCGACGACGCTCGAGAGCGTGTGCTTCTGCCGCCGCTGGATGCCGCCCCAGAGCAGGTCGACACGCTGCACCGGGCCCCACGTCCACTCGTCGTCGGCGCCCGCGTAGCCCCGCGCCGGCTTGTTGTTCCAGTTGAGGATCACGCCGCTCGCCGGGTTGATCGTCTGCGCGTGCGCGGAGGCGGGCAGGAAGCCCTGCCACTCGTAGTCGCCCGTGCCCTTGGTCGGCAGGCCGGGGTCGACCGTCCCAGGGCGCACCGGTAGCCGCCCGCTCGTGAACTGGGCGATGCTCCGGCTGTCTGCGTAGACCCAGTTGAAGGTCAGCTCCATCGTCGACGCGGCGCGGACGAAGTCGCGCGCCGAATGGACGCGGTTCATAGACCTGTCGAGGAAGAAGCCGAGCGAGCCGAGCTCGCGGCCGCGCGTCGAGCGCTTCACCGAGATCGCAACCCGCTGGCCGTCGACGGTCGCGTATCCCTGGACCGGCCCATGGACCGTCTCCGGATAGACCAGCTGCTGATCCGGCTCCCCCGGCCGACCGACGATCGTCCCTGCGTCGAAGGTCGTCATCTGACGACATTCGCCGCGGTAGAGGTACATCGTGTCGCTCCCCCCGCACAGCGTCTCGACGTACTGGTCGACGAGGTCGGAGCCGGCGGAGGTCGCGCTCCAGGCGTAGTCGATGCCGCGCCCGAGGAGGATCCCGAACGAGATGCCCGGGAACGCCGCGCCGCGCGCGCGGTAGCCACCGCCGTCGAGGTCGAGCTCGAGCATGATCTGCGGGTAGTACTGCCCCACCTGCGGCCCGGCGACGAAAAGAGGTTTGCCCGTCGTCGAGCGCTTCGACCCGACGAGGAGCGCGTTCGACATGGGCAGGCGGGTGGTGGTCGTGGTGAACCTGGCCGCGGCGGGCGCCGCGGCCGGGAAGTCGACCACGACGTTCCCGATCTCGCTCGAGCTGTGCGAGTTGTACGCCACCCGCCCTGGCACGGCGACGTTGGCCTCGGGATCGTCTCGCTGGCGGAGGTCCTCCCAGACACGCCGGCCGGCCTCCTGCCCGAGCTTGCGCTGGAGGAGGTCGAGGAACTCGGAGCGGCGCACCTCGTCGCCCCCTCCGGCTCCGAAGACGGCGCCCATCAGCCCGCCGATCGCGACGACGTCGTTGCGCGTCCACGGTGCGATCGCGAGCCCGGCTCGCTTGTACTCGGCGTTGATGCCGGCGACGTAGGCGTCGATGATCCGGATCGCCTGGCGGCCCTTCGCCCCCTGCGCCCGCAGCAGCGCGAACTGCTGGCCGAGTCGCGCCTCCGCCGCCGCGCTCGGCCGGAACTGCCGCCCGGACAGTGCGAGGCCGAAGGCGTTCACGCCCGGCGCGTCGAGCGCGGCGATGCGGCCCGGGCCGCGCAATAGCTCCATGATCAGCTGGCGATCGGCCGCGGTGGCCCAGCCGGCGCCGAAGGCGACGTTCTCGGCCGTCGTCCCCTTGACGTGCGGCACCCCCCACCGGTCGCGGGTGATCGTGACGCCCTTGCGCGGACGCTCGACCTTCACCGCCTTGTCCCCCGGCGCGAGCCCGAGCGTCTCGCGCTTGAAGAACCGGCGCAGATCGGCGTCCTTCACGTTGTCGCGTAGGCGGGTGAGGCCCTCGTAGAGCGCGATCTGGTCGGTCGAGTTCTTCGTGAAGACGACACCGCCCGCCTGGCCTGGAGGCAGGACGTTCCACGCCTGCGCCGCGTGGTCGGCAGGCGCCTTTGCGGCAACCGCGCCGGCGGCCACCGCGGCGCACGCGACGGCTGCGGCGAAGAGAGCTCGGATGAGGCGGCGGTTCACTCGGACCCTTTCGGCGCGGTTCGAAGGTGACCGGGAAGCGTACGTGCGACGCCGTACATTTGTCGGTCGATGGACGTGCTCGTTCCCTTCGCGGCGGCGTTGCTCTCGCTGCGCCTCGCCGCCCTCGTCCTGCGCCGCCACCGATCGCGCCATGGTTCCGAGCTCGTCGCCTGGGCGGGGTCGCTCGCGTCCTTCGCGCTCGGCTCAGCGGCGCTCGCGTGGAGCGCCGCTGCCGGCTGGGACGACCGCTCCTTTCGCGTCTACTACCTGTTCGGCGGGCTGCTGACCGCGGCGCTGCTCGGCGCCGGGTCGCTCCTGCGGATCGGGCGCCGTTGGGCGGCTCCCCTCGTGTTGTTCTACGCGGGTGTCGCGGTCGGTGTCGCGCTGGGGGTGCCCATCGACCCGCCCATCACGGGCAGCTCGATCCCCGATGCCTCGGTGCACCTCGACTTCCTTCCCGCACGCGCGCTCGCGCTCGTGGGCAACGTCGCGGGGACGGTCGCCGCCGTCGGGATCGCGCTCGCGGGCATACGGCGACGACCAGTCGGGAACGGCCTGATCGTGGCCGGTGTGGCCGTCGCCGCGGCCGGCAGCGCGCTCGCCGGCCTCGGGCAGGGCGGCGGGTCGCTGTTCACCGCCGCCGCGGCGGCGCTGCTCTACGGCGGGTTCGTGAGCCGCCGCTGAGGGTCAGTCCCGCATCTCGGGAACACGTCGCGTCTCGTCGACCCGGCGGCGGCGCTCGCGAAGCCAGATCCACCCGAAGAACACCACGAGGGCGAGCAGGATCGCTCCCTCCACGGCGAGCGAAAGAGGGCTCGTGTGATGGGCAATCAGCCCCGCGACAACACCCACAGCCCACCCACCGTGTAGACCACCATCAGCGCAAGCAGCGCGTACTGCGACCGCAGCGCGTCGCGCCTCGCCGGGAAGATCGTGATCGCCCGGTCGTGTGCGACCGCGAGACCCGCCACGTGCCCCGCTACGAGCGCCCCGACCTGGACGTACCACGTCGTGTTCGGCGAGATCACCGTGAGGTCGGGCGTCACGTGCGCGGTCCCGAAGAGATTCCAGCCCCTGCCCAAGGGGTCCGACAGCAGTGGGATCGCGAACTGCCCCTGCAAGACGAACAGGGTGAAGTAGTGGGCGACCATGTACACGAACGCGATCGGCACGAGCGAGAAGAGGAAGTCGCCGGTGAGCGAGCGGGGGGCGTTCACCGTCCACCGGGCCCCGGCGCAGGCGGCCCCGTACGCGAGGGCGACGAGCACGACGCCCGTGAGCAGCCCGCCGATGTTGAGAAGCGTCACGAGGAGCTCGCCGACGGTCGGGTCGTCGACGATGTACGGGCCCTCGACGCGCGCGACGAGGTCCTGCCACGTCGTCGTCCGGCTGTATCCGTCGAACAGCACGGATCCGAGCATCACGGCGACGAAGGCGACCGATCCGGGCACGCGCTCGGCACCGACGAGGCCGGTGAGTGGCCAGCGCAGGCGGATCCCGCCGTCCTCGACGTGCAGCGGGGCGATCCGCGAGAGGTAGCGGTACATGACGGCGAAGCCCTCACCGCTCGCCTCCCATGTCTCACGGCCGAAGGCCGCCATGCCGAAGAGCGCGACGTAGCTGTAGAGAGCGATGGCGAACGCCAGCGCCCGGGGGCTTGCGGGGTCGGAGTAGGCGAGCTCCATGCCGACGAAGGCGAGCAGCGCAACCGCGGCGGGCCAGCGCCCGAGCCGGGCGGGGTACTCGGCCAGCGGCCGCGCCTCGCTGCCGCCGGCCTCGCGCATCCAGACGAACCCGTCGGCGATTGCGCGCCAGGGCGACAGCCCGCGCCAGACGTACCCGAACACGACGGTCAGCGCGGGGAGCCCGAGCCAGAAGATCACGTAGATCCACGTCGGCGCGAGGTTCCGGAAGGGATCGGTGTCCCCGAAGACCGCGGACAGCCAGACGAGCACGAAGAGCGCCACCGAGACGACCTGCGCAACAATGCGGCCCGGCCCGAGGACGACGCTCGACAGCGCCGACGGGATCGCCCTGCCACGCTCGCGTGCGGCGAGCAGCGGTGTGCGCCAGAGCACGCCGAGCAGGACGAACGAGACGACGAGGACGATCGCGGCTCCCCAGTAGAAGAGCCACGTCGGCACGGGGAGGTCCTGGACCCCCCCGATGCCGTGCGCGACGAGGCCGGGAGAGATCAGGGCTTGACCTCGATCACGGCGAGCAGGGCGTCGGTCGGGTGCAGCTCGACCTCGAATCGCCCGGCGATGTTCGCCGTGAAGGGCATCCGCACCGCCTTGCCGGGGACGACGTCTTTCTCGATGTTGTAGCCGTGGAGGTGCACGGCCTCGCCCGAGTCGGTCCGGACAACGAGCACGACCTTGTCGCCCTTGTCGACGGTCGGCCGCTGGATCCCGCCCTTGGGCCGGCCCGCCTCGACGACGACTGTGATCGTCCTCGGCTTCGGAGCCGAGGTGGTCGTGGTCTCGGCAGTCATGGTCTCGGTCGTCGTGGTTGCAGGCGTCGTCGCCTGGGTGGTCTCGGTCGTGGCGCCTACCTGGGACGATCCGCCGCCGCATCCCGCCAGCGCGAGCACGCTCGCGGCGAAGGCGAACAGCATGGCTGCAGGTCTCATCGCTCTCCTTGGTCGGCCGCGCATCACCGCGACGCGCGGCAGGTCTCTCAGGACGAGAGGAGAGCGGGCGGCGCGCGTCCGCCCCGTCGGGGCGCGTCCACGCTCGGTGGCGTGCGCTGCGGCCGGGTGGAGAGCGGCAGCCATGCGCCGCCGGCTGACGGCGGCGGCCGCGAGATGAGCGGCGATCGCCCGTCGAGCGTTCCGGTCACGCGCCGGACGAGCACCACACAGACGACGGCCACGGGGAGTTGGAGGGCGAGCCCGACAAGGAAGGTCGGGC
>DASTKF010000023.1:0-4485 GCA_035716065.1 Gaiella sp. | reverse complement strand
GCCTTGGCCTTGCCGATGGTCTCGCCCGTCGCAGGCCGGCAGTTGGAGGTCTGCGGCTTCGAGAGCAAGCCCATCTCCACGAGCGGCTGGCTCGCGTCGATCGCGAGGAACTGCGGCGCAAAGCCGTGGTCCGAGGCGACGAACGTCGCCGGATCGTTGCCCATCAGCTCGCGCGCGCGGGTCAGGACCTCGTCCGCCTCCTTGTAGGCCGTGCGGATGAAGCCCTCGCGAGCCGCCACGCGGCCGTCGGGCTTGCCGTTCAGGTCGACGTCGTCATACGCCGGGTTCGCCGCGCCGCCGGGCAGCTTCGGCGAGACGAGACCGAGGAACTGATGCTGGAACTCGTCGGTCGTCGGCATGCCCGCCAGCAGCAGGTCGGGCTTGTACGTCTTGACGACGTACTCGAGCATCGGGAGGTGTCCGGTCTTCCAGTACAGCCCCTGCTCGGTGTACGTCTCCTCCGACGTGACGCCGGCCTCGAGGATCGCGAAGTCGGCGGCGGTCGACGTCGGGAACTTCTGCGCGAGGTACTCCGCGAAGTCGCCGCTGAAGCCCGACTCCCCGGGCCAGCTCGGCCACGATGCGATCGCACGGCTGACCGACGTGTGGAAGAGCCTGACGCGGGAGAGGTCGGGCGTCAGCTCCTCGACCTTGACCAGCATCCCTGCCGTCAGCCCGGCGGAGGCGCCGTCGGCGATCTTCACCTTGACGTCGGCCCACTCGCCCTTCGCGAGCGTGCCGACCGCGTCGGCGGCGCTCTTCGTCCTCGAGAGGAGCACCTTGTCGTAGTTCGCCTTGCCGTCGTTCGTCGAGTCGAAGATCCAAGCGTTCAGCCCGTACTTGTCGGTGCCGAAGTCGAGCACGCGCAGGTGCATCTCCTTCGCCGGGCTGAACGTCTGCGGAAGCGATCCCGTCCAGCCGGACGCCGCCGTGGGCGCCGCGCCGGCGTACGGCGCCTGGCCCGCGTAGCCCGCCGGATGGTCGAACTGAAGCCCGAACGCCGCGATGTTCGCCGCGTTGTCGAACAGCGGCTCGCCGGCCTTGCCGATGAAGTTGGTCGCGACGCCCCGGCCCGAGAAGAAGGTCTGGAAGTCGATGGTGGGACCGTCGATCGTCGCGTTGCGCCCGCCGGCCCACTCGACCTGCGCGACCTTGAGGCCACTGCGCTCCGCCGACTGGGCGATCGACTCGGCCTGAAGGACCCCCGGGTCGAACGCGGCCGTGCGGTTCGCGAACGGCTGCCCGTTCCGGTGGAACGTGTTGTTCGTCGAGCCGTGGACTCCCGGCCATGCACCGGTGGCGAGGCTGTACCAGCCCGCTCCGGTGTTGGGCGGCGCTTCGGTGAGAAGGCCGTTGCCACTGGCGGACGTGCCCTTCTTCAGGAAGTCCGACATGGTGGGCATGAGCCCCTGCGCGGCGTACCGCGCCACGATGTCCTGCCTCATGCCGTCGGCGGCGAAGAACACCGCCTTCTGCACCGGCGATTTTGCCTGCGTCCTCGCCTGCACCGACGTCTTCACGCCGGCGGAGTTGGCGGCGCCTGCCGCGAGGGCGGCGAGCGCGGTCACGGCGACGACCGCGACGAGTGTCATGCGTCTCATCCTCTGGTGCTCCCCTTTGTCTCGAGTGGAGTTTCCGACGGCATTCGAGAGCCGGGTGCGGGCCGGTCGACCGGGAGCAGCACCTCGAGTGCTGTTCGGGCAGCCTCAGGATGCGGGCACGCGAGCCGCGGCTTCATCGAGATCCTCGAATCTTCGTCTCCCCTTGTTACAGACGGCGTCGACTTTCGACGCTCGCGCGAGTCTAGTCAGTCGCTCCGGGGAATGGAAGCGACCTGCGGGAGGCAGCCACGCGGCGCTAGTCCTTTGCGTCGGCCCAGGTCTCGCCGACGGCTGCCTCGACCGCGAGCGCCGGGTCGAGCGGGTAGGCGCCGACCATCTCCTCGCGAACGAGCTCGCGCACGGCGCTGGTCTCGACCTCGGGGACCTCGAGGAGGAGCTCGTCGTGCACCTGCAGGACGAGCCGGGACGCACGGCCCTCCCGGCGGAGCCGCTCGTGGATCCGCACCATCGCGACCTTGATCACGTCCGCCGCGGTGCCCTGCATCACGGTGTTGACGGCGAGCCTCTCGCCGAGCGACCGGGTCTGCCGGTTGGAGGCGCGGAGCTCGGGGATCGGGCGGCGCCGCCCGAGCAGCGTCGTCACGTAGCCGTCGGCGGCCGCCTGGGCGATCGTCCGCTTGATCAGCTCCTGCACGAGCGGCAGGCGCGCCAGGTACGTGTCGATCAGCTCCTGCGCCTCCTCGCGCGGGATGCCGAGGTTCTCGGAGAGCCCGAAGGACGAGATCCCGTAGATGATCCCGAAGTTCACCATCTTCGCCGTGTCGCGCTGGCCGCGCGAGAGCTCGGCCTGCGGGATGCCGAACACCTGCGATGCCGTCGCCGCGTGGATGTCCTCGCCGCGCGCGAACGCCTCGCGCAGCACGGGCTCGCCCGACACGTGCGCAAGGATGCGGAGCTCGACCTGGCTGTAGTCGGCCGACAGCAGCCGGGTCCCCTCCGCCGCGACGAACGCGGAGCGGATCCGCCGCCCGAGCTCGGTGCGGACCGGGATCGACTGGAGGTTCGGGCTCGTCGTCGAGAGCCGTCCCGTCGCCGCGACGGCCTGGTTGATCGTCGTGTGGAGGCGCCCGTCGCGTTCGTCGATCAGCCCCGGGAGCGGCAGCAGATAGGTATTGAGGAGCTTCGTCAGCTCGCGCCACTCCTCGACGACCGGCACGATCGCGTGGTCGTCTCGGATCGCGCGGAGCACGCGGGCGTCGGTGGAGTAGCCGGTCTTGCCCTTGCGGCCTGCGGTGAGCCCGAGCTTCTCGAAGAGGATGCGCGCGAGCTGCTGCGTCGAGCCGAGCTGGAACTCCTCGCCGGCCAGGTCGAGCGCACTCGCCTCGAGCTCCTCCACTCTCTCGGCCAGCCGCGCGGTGATCTCCCCCATTCGGTACGTGTCGATCCGGATCCCGGCGTCCTCCATGTCCGCGAGCACCTCGGTGAGCGGTAGCTCGACCTCGTCGTAGAGCCGCTCCATCCCCCACTCCCGAACGCGGGCCCGAAGCGTCGGAGCGAGCCGCCGCGCCGACTCGGCGTGCCGGACGAGCGCAGACGTCTCCTCCTCGGTGGCCGGCTCCGGGACCAGCTCGAGGCCGTACTCGCGGGCGAGGTCGTCGAGCTCGTACCCGGAGCGGCCCGGATCGACGAGATAGGCGGCGATCAGCGTGTCGTCCGCGGGGGCACGCCCGAGACGCAGGAGCTTCGCGTCGTGCGCGAGGATCGCTGCGTCGCCGAGCGCCCCTCGAACCTCGTCGAGCGCCCCCTCGACGACGAGCACCTCGCCCCCCGCCGCGACCCCCGCACGCCCGTCGTGCCAGGCCACGCCGAGGACCTCGTGTTGGCTCAACACGAGCTCCTCGCGCGCCGCTTCGCGCCAGGGGATGCTCTCGGTCTCCGCGGGTGCAGGGGCCTCCGCTGCCGGGAGCGCGGCATCCAGCGTGTCGACCCTGTTCAGCAGGCCGCGGAACTCGAAGCGGCGGAAGATCTCTTTCAGGGTCGAGCGGTCGGGCGGCGCCGAGACCAGCTCCGACGGGTCGACCCCGAGCGGCAGGTCGCGGCGCATGGTGGCGAGGAGCTTCGAGTCGCGTGCCTGGTCGGCATGCTCCTTCACTGCCCTGCCCCGCGCGGGCGACAGCTCGTCGGCGTGGGCGATCACGTCCTCGAGCGAGCCGTACTGCGCGATCAACTGACCCGCCGTCTTGTCGCCGATGCCCGGGATCCCCGGGATGTTGTCCGAGGTGTCGCCCTTGAGCCCGATGAAGTCCGGCACCTGGTCGGGCCGGACGCCGTAGCGGAGCTCGACGCGCTCGGGCGTGTAGACGTTCACCTCGGCGACGCCGCGGGGGGTCATCATCAGCGAGATGTTCTCGCTGCAGAGCTGGAACGCGTCCCGGTCGGTCGAGACGACGCATGTCTTGATGTCCGCTTCGTCGGCCCGCGTCGCGATCGTCGCGATCACGTCGTCGGCCTCCCAGCCCTCGAACTCGAGGTTCCGGTAGCCGAACGCCTCGACGATCGGACGGAAGTGCGGGAACTGCTCCCGCAGCAGGTCCGGCATCGGGCGCCGGCCCTCCTTGTAGGTCTCCGCGATCTCGGTGCGGTGCGTCGGCCGCGTGTCCCAGGCAACGGCGACGCCGCGAGGCGCGTAGTCCGAGAGCAGCTTGAAGAGCATGTTCGTGAAACCGAGCAGCGCGTTCGTCGGCTGGCCGTCCGTCGTCTGGAGCTCCTCCGGGAGCGCGAAGTACGCGCGGTACGCGAGGTTGTTGCCGTCGACGAGGAAGAGCTCCGACCCCTTCGCCGGCCCGTCGTCGAGCTGGAGCTCTTCGCCGGTCAGCGTCTTGGGGCTCACGAGTCCGAGCGTATCCCAACGTGGGGGAAACCA
>DASTKF010000022.1:0-9235 GCA_035716065.1 Gaiella sp. | reverse complement strand
CCGAGGCGGGCGTGCAGCTCCGCGAGCGACGCGCGCATGCCAACGCGCAGCTTTGCGTCGAGGTTCGAGAGCGGCTCGTCCATGAGGAACGCGCGCGGCTCGCGCACGATCGCGCGGCCCATCGCGACCCGCTGCCGCTGGCCACCGGAGAGCTGCGCCGGCCTGCGGTCGAGCAGCTCCGTGAGGCCGAGCATGCCCGCGACCTCCTCGACGCGCCGCCGGATCTCGGCCTTCGGCGCCCGCCGCACCTTGAGGCCGTAGGCCATGTTCTCGCGGACGCTCATGTGCGGGTAGAGCGCGTAGCTCTGGAAGACCATCGCGATGTCGCGTCGTCGCGGCGCCAGGTCGGTGACGTCGACGCCGTCGATCCGGACCTCGCCTGCGGTCGCCTCCTCGAGCCCGGCCACGGTACGCAGGAGCGTCGACTTGCCGCACCCGGAAGGCCCGACCAGGACGATGAACTCGCCGTCGGCGATCGAGAGGCTGACGTCGTCGACGGCGACGAAGCCGTTGCCGTAGGCCTTCGTGATGCGCTCGAGCTCGATCGTCGCCATGGCCGCCTACCGCCGCCTCGCAGGACCACTCGACTGCCGGAAGCCCAACATTGGTCTTGACCACTCTACCACGGCGTGCATAGACTGGCACACATGGCGGCGATCCGCAACGAGCCCCGGCTCGACGACCTTCCCACAGAGCGAAGGGATCCGGCGGGCGCCGACCTCGACCTCCGCCCCACCCGGGACATTGTCCGCCTGATGGGCGAGGCCGACGCGACCGTTCCCCACGCGGTCGCGGCAGCCGAGGAGGCGCTCGCCGGCGCCATCGACGAGATCGCAGCCCGTCTCGCGCGTGGCGGCAGGCTCGTCTACGTCGGCGCCGGCACGTCGGGGCGGCTCGCCCTGGTCGACGCGGTCGAGTGCCAGTCGACGTTCGGGCTCGATCCAGGCCGGGTCGTGGCACTCGTCGCGGGTGGCGCCGACAGCACCGCGACAGCCCAGGAGCACGCCGAAGACGATGCCGAGGCGGGGGCCGCGGAGGTCAAGGCCGTCGCAGTCGCAGACCGCGACGCGGTGGTCGGGATCAGCGCCAGCGGGCGCACGCCGTACGTTCTCGGCGCGCTCGAAGCCGCGCGCCGTGCAGGGGCGCTGACCGTCGGCGTCGTCTGCGTCGAGGGGTCGCCGATCGGCGCAATCGCCGACCGCGAGGTCGCCGTCGTGGTCGGCGTGGAGGTGCTCGCCGGATCGACGCGGCTGAAGGCCGGGACGGCGCAGAAGCTCGTGCTCAACACGATCTCGACGGTTTCCATGATCCGCCTCGGCAAGACCTACGGGAACCTGATGGTCGACGTCGTGGCCACCAACGACAAGCTCCGCGACCGCGTGCGCCGGATCGTCGAGGCCGCCACGGGCGCGTCTGCCACGGAGGTCGCGACGGCGCTCGACGAGTCCCACGGCGACGCGAAGGTCGCGATCGTGATGCTTCTCGGCCGCACGGATGCGGTGACTGCGCGCGAGCGGCTTGCAGGCACCCGGGGCGTCGTGCGAAAGGCGCTCGGGCAATGAGGCTCGGCGTCGAGGCCGCGCTCGTCGAGGGCCGTCTCCTGCCCGGCGACGTCGCGATCGACGACGGCCGGATCCAGGCCGTCGGCCTCGACGGTGCCGGCCGCGGGATCGCCGTGCCCGGCTTCGTCGACCTGCAGGTGAACGGGTTCGCGGGCGTCGACTTCCTGGGAGCCGACGCGGACGGGTTCGCCGCGGCCGGCGAAGCGCTGCTCGAGACCGGCGTGACGGCCTACCTGCCGACGCTGATCACCTCCGACGAGACTGACCTGGTTCCCGCGATCGCGTCTGTCCCTGCGCGCGCTCCCGGGCCGCGTATCCTCGGCGTCCACCTCGAGGGGCCGTTCCTCTCAGCCGCGCGGCTCGGGACGCATCGTCTCGCAGCGCGGCGCGACCCCGACCCGGCGCTCCTCGAGCGGCTGCTGGCCGCGGGCCGGGTGCGCCTCGTCACACTCGCGCCGGAGCTGCCCGGCGCGCTCGAGCTCGTCGACCTCCTCCACGGTCGCGGCGTCGTCGTCTCCCTCGGCCACTCGAACGCCACCGCGGGCGAGGCGCATGCCGCGTTCGACCGCGGCGTCCGCGCGGTGACGCACGTCTTCAACGCGATGCGACCCCTCGCACACCGCGACCCCGGCATCGTGGGCGCTGCCCTCGTCCGCCCCGACGTCTTCCTCCAGGCGATCGTCGACGGCGTCCACCTCGACCCGGACATCGTGCGGCTGCTGTGGCGCGTCGGCGCAGGGCGTCTCTCGCTCGTCACCGACGCGATCGCCGGGGCGGGCCTCGGCGACGGGACATACGCCCTCGGCGAGATCGAGATCGTCGTCGCCGACGACGTGGTGCGGAGCGAGGACGGCATGCTTGCCGGGAGCGCGCTGACGATGATCGAAGCGGTGCGGAACCTTGTCGCGGTCGACGTCTCGCTCGAGCGTGCGCTCGAGGCGGCGACCAGCGTGCCAGCGCGACTCCTGGGCGACCCGACGGTCGGACGCCTGGCGCCGGGCGGCCCCGCCGACGTCGTCGTCCTCGACGACGCCCTCGAGGTCGTTCGCACCCTCGTTGGCGGTGAGAGCCTTGTCGCCGGCTGAGAACGGCGCCGAGCCCGGCACGCGCTTCCTCGCCGAGATCCGTGAGCAGCCCGCCGCACTCCGTCGCCTGCTCGAGCAGGACGCGGAGATCGGGCGCATCGCGGAGATGGTGCGGACACGCGACGCCCGGCTCGTCCGCATCGTGGGCCACGGCTCGTCCGACAACGCGGCCTCCTTCGGCATCTACGCGTTCGGCCTGCTTCCCCGCTGGACGGCTATGCGCGACTCGATCACGCTGACCGTTCACTACGGGACGCCGCTCGACATGTCCGGCTCGACCGTGATCGGACTTTCGCAGTCGGGCCAGACACCCGACGTCGTCGACTACATCCGGGGCGCACGGAAGACCGGCGCGTTCACGATCGCGGTCACCAACGACGTCGCCTCGGAGCTCGCGCTGGCGGCGGACGTCACGATCCGGCTCGCAGCCGAGCCGGAGCTCGCCGTTGCCGCGACGAAGACGTACACGAACACGCTCGCGACGCTCGCGCTGCTCGCGGGCCACGTCGCGGGCCGCGGCGCCGAGATCGGTGATGGGATCCGCGAGGTCGCAGACCTCGCCGAGGCCGCACTCCCGAGCCTCGAGCTGGCGACGGCACCGCTCGCGCTCCAGTTCGCCTACACGGGGCGCATGTTCGTGATCGGCCGCGGTGTCGAGTTCGCAACCGCGCGCGAGATCGCGCTCAAGCTCCTCGAGACCTGCCGCGTGGCAGCCGAGCCGCTGACGGCGACCGACCTCGCGCACGGGCCGGTCGCGGCGCTCGACCCCCTGTTCCCCGTGTGGGCGATCGCCTCGGACGACGGCACGCTCGCGCCCGTGCAGGAGGCCGCCGCGCGCACGCGAGAGATGGGCGCGACGCTCGTGGCGAGCGGCACCGCGGCGAAGAGCATCGAGGGCGCTGCCTACTGCGTGCCCGTCCCGACCCCGAGCGTCTCGCTGCTCTCCCCCCTTCTCTCGGTCATTCCCGGCCAGCTGTTCGCCTGGTCGCTCGCGCGCACCCGCGGCCTCGACGCCGACGCGCCGCACGGCCTCGCCAAGGTCACGCTCGTCCGCTGAGTCGCACTAGGCTGGCGTCATGACCCGCTTCTGGCACCCCGTGGCCGACATGCACGCCGTGTCGGCCACCGGCGAGCTCGTGCTCGACCGCGCCGAAGGCGTGCACGTCTGGGACGAGAGCGGCAAGCGCTACCTCGATGCGACGGCCGCCCTCTGGTACTGCAACGTCGGCTACGGCCGCCAGGAGATCGCCGACGCCGCTGCCGCGCAGCTCCGCCGCCTGCCTGCGTACTCGCACTACGCCGACCTCTCGTCGCGGCCCACGACCGACCTCGCCGAGCGCATCGCGCGGATCGCGCCGATGGACGACGCGGTCGTCTTCTTCACGAGCGGCGGCGGCGAGGCAATCGAGACCGCGGTCAAGCTCGTGCGCAGGTTCTGGAGCCTGCGCGGCGAGCCGCAGCGCACGATCGTCGTCTCCCGCGAGCGCGCGTATCACGGCCTCGCCGGCTACGGCACGTCGATCGTCGGCACGGACACCTTCACCGTCGGGGTCGGCCCGCTCGCGGGCGACACGCTCCGTGTCCCCTGGGACGACGCGGACGCGCTCGCCGCGGCAATCGACGAGGCCGGCCCCGAGCGCGTCGCAGCCTTCTTCTGCGAGCCGATCGTCGGCGCCGGAGGCGTTCTCCTGCCTCCGCCCGGGTACCTCGAGGCGGCGCGACGCGTCTGCAGGGAGCGCGGCGTGCTGTTCGTCGCCGATGAGGTGATCTGCGGCTTCGGGCGGGTCGGCGACTGGTTCGCGAGCACGCGCTTCGCGCTCGACCCCGACCTCGTGACCTTCGCGAAGGGCGTGACGTCCGGCTACCTGCCGCTCGGTGGCGTGATCGTCGGCGCCCGCGTCCGCGAGCCGTTCTGGGCAGAAGGCGCCGGGGTCTGGGCACACGGTTACACGTACTCGGGGCACGCGACCGCGACGGCTGCCGCGCACGCGAACCTCGACATCCTCGAGCGCGAGTCCCTGCCCGGGCGCGCGGCGGCGCTCGAAACGGGGCTCGCAGAGGCGCTCGCGCCGCTCGCCTCCCATGCGCTCGTCTTCGAGGTGCGGGCGGGGCTCGGTGTCCTGGCCGCGGTGCAGCTTTCGCCCGACGCGCTCGCCGACGACCCGTCCGTGACCGGCCGCGTCGTCCTCGCTGCGCGCGAGCGCGGAGTCCTGACGCGCGGCCTGGGCGGCGGCGGCCTGCAGGTCTCCCCCGCGCTCGTGATCGACGACGAGGGGCTCGGTGAGCTCGTCGACGGGCTTCGGGGTGCGCTCGACGACGTCGGCTAGGACCGCGCCCGCGCCTGCCCGGCCCGCCGCACCCGGTCGAGGAAGGACTCGACGGGGAAGCCGGGGCCGGGATCCCAGTGGTCGCTCTTGCGGAAGGCCGCACTCACCTGCGCGTGGCCGGTAAGCCCTCGCCGACCGGCCAGCAGGTCGTCGGCGCTCAACCACCGGGTCGGGATGCGTCGCCGGCGGCACACGTCCGCCACGAGCGCCGATGCACGACCCAGGACGCCGGTCGAGTACGTGTCCTCCCAGTCATGGGTGGTCTGGCGCGCGAGGCCTGCGAGCTCGACGCCGATCGAGTGCGTGTTGCCGCCCCGCGCGTGCCACGCGACATCCTGCTCGCGGACGCACTGGATCACGGTCTGCGCGTCGACGCAGTAGTGCGCCGACACCTTCGACACGCTGGTCGCGAACCAGCGGGCGCAGATCATCGCCGCGCCGGGGCGCTCGGCGATCTCCATCGTGTGCATCACGACGACGTCGAACGTCCTTCCCGGCGTCTCGGTCTTGTTCGGGCTCTCGACGAAGCGATAGGGCACGCGGCCGGGCGAGCATAAGCGGCGTCGACCGGCTATGCGAGGATCGTGACCGTGCAGGCGGCACAGGCGAGGACGCGACGGCTGACGACGGTGCGGCGCGAAGAGGCGCGCGTCACGGCCCTCGAGCTCTTCTTCGACCTCGTCTTCGTGCTCGCGCTGACGCAGTGCACCGCGTTGATCGCGGCGACGCCGACGTGGGCAGGGCTCGTCCAGGCGCTGTTCGTGCTCGCCGTGCTCTGGTGGTCGTGGGGCGGCTACGCGTGGTTGACGAGCGTCGTCGACCCCGAGGAGGGAGCCGTGCGCATCGCGATGTTCGCGGCGATGGCCGCCTTCCTCGTGGCTGCGCTTTCCGTGCCGCACGCCTTCGGCGACGACGCCCTCGTCTTCGCGTGCGCGTACGGCGTCGTCCGCATCGCCCACATCTGGCTGTTCACCATGGCGAGCCGCGACGACCCCGGCCTGCGACGGTCGGTCACAGGGCTCGCGTGCAGCACGGCGATCGGCGTCACGCTGCTCGCCGCAGCGTCGCTCACCGACGGCGTGCTGCAGGGAGCGCTCTGGGCGATCGCCATCGCGTTCGACGTCGGCGTCCCGTTCCTCTTCTTCGCCGAGGGCTGGAAGCTCCAGCCGTCGCACTTCGCCGAGCGCCACGGGCTCATCGTGATCATCGCGCTCGGGGAGTCGATCGTCTCGATCGGCGTCGGCGCCCACGAGATCGTCGACGGCGGCATCATCGCCGCGTCCGTCCTCGGCGTCGCGCTCGCAGCGGCACTCTGGTGGCTCTACTTCGACGTGATCGTCTGGCTCGGTGAGAGGCGCCTGTCGCAGGCGACGCCCGGCAAGGAGCAGAACGAGCTCGCGCGCGACTCGTACTCGATCATCCACTTCCCGCTCGTCGCGGGAATCGTGCTCACCGCGTTCGGGCTCAAGAAGACGCTCGAGCACGTCGGCGATCCGCTCCACTCCGTGCCCGCAGCGGCGCTCGTCGGCGGCGTCGCGCTGTACCTGCTCGGCCACGTCGCATTCCGGTGGCGCCAGGTGCATTCGCTGAGCCGGCAGCGCTCGCTGGCGGCGGTCGCGGCTCTTCTCCTCTATCCCGTCGCGCTCGAGGTCCCGGCGCTCCTCACCGTCGCGCTCGTGCTCGGTGTCCTCGTCCTCCTGATCGCCTACGAAGTGACACGGTTCGCGGAGAACCGCGCGCGGGTCAGACAGGAGCTCGCGCACGGACGTGTGCCCGCTGCGATCGCCGAGATCGAGAGGATGGCCGAGTGACGCGACCGATCTGGGCACCCTGGCGGCTCGAGTACATCTCCGAGGCGGGCAGTCAGGAGGGATGCGTGTTCTGCGTCGAGGCGGCTGGCGAGCTCGGCGAGGCGAGCCTCGTCGTCGCCCGCGGCACCCATGCGTTCGTGCTGCTCAACAAGTTCCCGTACTCGTCCGGGCACGTCATGGTCGCGCCGCTGCGGCACGTCGGCGAGCTCTCGGATCTCGAGCCGGAAGAGGCGGCGGAGATTCACGTTCTCACGACGCGAGCGATCGACGCGCTGCGGCGCGTCTACGGGCCAGACGCCTTCAACGTCGGCTGGAACCTCGGGCAGGTGGCGGGCGGGTCGATCGCTGCGCACCTCCACGAGCACGTCGTGCCACGGTGGGCGGGCGACACGAACTTCATGCCCGTGCTCGCCGACGTGAAGGTCGTGCCCGAGCATCTCGTCGCGACGCGCGAGCGGCTGCGCGAGACGTGGCCCGCGGACTAGCCGAGCGAGGACGACAGGCGCGCCATTGCGGCCCAGCCGGCGGGGGTCGTCGTCTGGAGGTCGTAGAGGCTCCACCCGGTCGCCGTACCGTCGTCGAGCACCGCGTCGTCGAAGGCGCGAAGCTCGTCTGCCGTCATCCGGTTCGCGACGCCGCCCGCCGCGTGAACAGCGACGTCAGCGCCGACGGCCGCACGCAGGAGCCTGAGCGATCGGGCCACGTAGCCGTACGTCGCGTCGTAGCCCTTGAAGCCGCCGCTGGTGTAGAGCATCGGCACGAGCGCGTCGACCTGCGCGGCGATCTGGGCCCACGGGAACCCCGGCCACCAGGTGAGATGCCGCTCGAAGGCACGCGGCGGATATGTGATCGCAGCGACCGGCGTCGATCCGGCCTCCGCTCTGAGCCTTGTAAGTAGATCGAGCACCCGCGCGGTGCGTTGCTTCACGTTCTTGTTGCGCAGCGACTCGACGTCGAAGGCAATTCCGTCGAACGTACCGCCTTGCGGCGTGCGGAACGAGAGCATCGCTCGCGCGCGCCGGAGGTCGCGGGCGTGGTTGTCATGTCCGGGGAGGTACCAGCCGACGATGCGGATCCCACGCGCGTGCAGGGCGTCCACGGTGCGCCCGAGCCCGGCCGCGTCCACCATGTCGGTCTTCGAGCGGTCGTTCGCCGTCTCGATCCACGCGGTGCGCACGCCACGTGCCGCGAGCCGCGCCGCGAGCGCGTTCGGCGACGCGTAGACCGCGGTGTCGTAGATGTCGATCCATGTGCCGAGCCCCTGGAAGACGTCCGTCGCGGCGGTCGCTCGAGCAGGTGTCGCGTGTGTCGAATCGACACGCGCGACGCCGGTGCCGAGCGCAGCGACGACGATGGCGAGGGCTGCGAGGCGCACGGCGGACGGAGCGTACGCGGCGTGTGTGATGGATCCGTGAGCCGGTCCGGAGGCGGAGGCGCGAGTTCCGAGGGCTAGACGGCGTCCCGGCGAAGGCGGTGCCCACCCCGGGGCGCATGGACGTCAGGTGCCGGCGGAAACGCGCCTCCGCATCGAATTGTCGGAACGGTGCGCACGCGCGCATGCCTCCAAGGGGTGGCGGCGGAACGAGGCGCCGCACGCTGTTCGACCTCGTCGCGTAGACTGTCCAAACAACGATCGTGCTCTTCCTCTGCATTGACCGCCTCCGGCCAGCGCCGGGCGGAGCAGCAAGGAAGAGAAGATGCCCCGGAAGACGCGCGCTGTCGTCTCGCTCTGCGGATTGGCCGTGCGGGCCGAGAACGTCCGGCTGTTGTCGCTCAAGCTCGAAGGTGACCCGCTTGCGCAGAAGCTCGAGCGCGCACTGACCAACGACAACTCGATCGTCGCGCTGAGCTTCGAGGAGCGGGCACGGATCGTGGAAGTGCTGACAGTCTCGCCTGCGGCACTCGCGGGCATTCGCACCGAGCTTGTGGCCCAGCTCAAGCGGCACAAGGACCACGCGGAGAAGCTGGAGCGGGCGAAGCGGTACCGCGAGATCGAAGAGCGGCGCGCAGCCCGCCCGGAACGTCCGCTGGATCAGCCCGTCTAGGGCAGAGAGGACGCGAATGATCCGATCGACCGCTCAGATGACCCACGCGAAGCGCGAACGCGCGGCGCAACCCGACAGGCCGGCGCCGATGCTCTCCTCCTGCGTGACACCCGGGTGCAGCACGCTGACGATGGGTGGGACGTGCGTCGAGCACGACGTGCCGCTGTCGATCGTCTTCCCGCGCGGACGTCCACACGTCCGGTGGCGTAGCCCTCGGCCGGCGAACCATGCGCCGACAAACGGCTAGCATGCACGCTTCGCGGGCGTAGCTCAGTTGGTAGAGCATCAGCTTCCCAAGCTGAGGGTCGTGGGTTCGAGCCCCATCGCCCGCTTCGATGGATAGAGGGATCGTGGCGCTCTAGCCGTCCTCCGCCGCCTCGTCCGTGCCCCCTCATGCCCAACTCG
>DASTKF010000021.1:0-6802 GCA_035716065.1 Gaiella sp. | reverse complement strand
CAACCTCGGCCTCGACAGGCCCCTCTACGTGCAGTACTGGCTGTTCGTCAAGGGAATCGTCCTGCACTTCGACCTCGGCTACTCGTACCAGAACAGCGTCTCGGTCAAGTCGCAGATCTTCACGCGCCTGCCGGTGACGCTGTCGCTCACGGCGGGCGCGTTCGTGATCTGGATGATCGTCGCGATCCCGATCGGCGTGATCTCGGCGATCCGGCGCCGCTCGTTGCTCGACCGCGCGACGATGGGGGCGGCGCTCGTCGCGATCTCCGCGCCCGTCTACTTCCTCGGCCTGATCGCGCTGTTCCTCTTCTCGAACGACATCGGGGTGATCCACCTGCTGCCGGGCGCCGGCTCGTACACGCCGCTCGGGGTCTCGCCATGGAAGTGGTTCACGTCGCTCCTGATGCCCTGGTGCGTCCTCGCGGCCGCGTTCGCGGCGTTCTACGCGCGCATGGTGCGAGGGAACCTGATCGACACCATGGGCGAGGACTACATCCGCACCGCGCGTGCGAAGGGGCTCTCGGAGCGGCGCGTCGTCGGCCGCCACGGCCTGCGGGCCGCCCTCACGCCCGTCGTCACGATGGCCGGGCTCGACATCGGGATCCTGCTCGGCGGCGCCATCCTCACGGAGACGGTGTTCAACATCCCCGGGATCGGGCGGTACGCCTACGACTCGATCATCAACTCCGACCTGCCGGCGATCGAAGGGACCGTCCTCTTCGGGGCGTTCTTCATCATCGCCGCGAACATCTTCGTCGACATCCTCTACGCGTTCCTCGACCCGAGAGTGCGCTACTGATGGCGCTGCTCGAGATCCGCGACCTGCACGTCTCGTTCGAGACGCGGGACGGGATCGTCCACGCGGTCGACGGCGTCTCGTTCGCGGTCGACCGCGGCCAGACGCTCGGTGTCGTCGGCGAGTCCGGGTCTGGGAAGAGCGTCACGGCGCTCACGGTGATGGGGCTCACGCGGCTTCCGAACGCCACCATCTCCGGCGAGGTGCTGCTCGACGGCGTCGACCTGCTCGCGATGCCGACCGACGAGCTGCGCCGCGTGCGCGGCAAGCGCGTCGCGATGATCTTCCAGGACCCGCTCTCGTCGCTCCACCCGCTCTACAAGATCGGCTGGCAGATCGTCGAGGCGATCCAGGCCCACGAGCGCGCGTCGGAGAAGGCGGCGCGCGCCCGTGCACTCGAGGCGCTCCGGGAGGTCGGGATCCCGAACGCCGCCGACCGGCTCTCGAGCTATCCCCACGAGCTCTCGGGCGGGATGCGGCAGCGCGTGATGATCGCCATGGCGCTCGTGCTCGACCCCGAGATCCTGGTTGCCGACGAGCCGACAACCGCGCTCGACGTCACCGTCCAGGCGCAGATTCTCGACCTCGTCCGCGAGCTCCAGGCCGAGCACGGCACCGCTGTGGTCCTCATCACCCACGACCTCGGCGTCATTGCGGAGACGGCGGACGAGGTCGCGGTGATGTACGCGGGGCGCGTCGCAGAGCTCGGGCCGCTGACGGGCGTGATCGACCACCCGGAGCACCCGTACACGTGGGGCCTCCTGCAGTCGCTGCCGAGCACCGAGGCATCGCGCTCGGAGCCGCTCCACCCGATCGAAGGCTCGCCGCCGAGCCTCATCTCGGTCCCGAGCGGCTGCCCCTTCCACCCGCGCTGCCCGTACGTGATGGAGGTCTGTCCCCGTGAGCGGCCCGCGCTACTGCCGACGACTCCGGGCCACACCGTCGCGTGCCACCTGCCCGCCCCGACGCGGCGCGCGATCGGCAGCGAGGTGCGCGCGCAGGAGACTCGGGCGTGAACGGGCGTTCCGCCCAGCCCCCGGCGATCGCGGGGAACGGCGCTGCGCCGAGACAGGCGGCCCCGCTCGTCTCCGTCGAGAGCCTCGAGAAGCTCTTCCCGCTCGCCCGCGGCGTGTTCCTCGGCGGCGGCCGTGGCCAGGTGCACGCGGTGGACGGGGTGTCGTTCGCCATTCCCCGGGGCGGCACGCTCGGCCTCGTGGGAGAGTCCGGCTGCGGGAAGTCCACCGTCGCGCGCCTCGTCACGCGCCTGCTCGAGCCGACGGGCGGCACGGTCCGATACGACGGCAAGGACATCACGCACTGGAAGGCGCGCGCGCTGCGCCACCTGCGCCGCGAGATCCAGCTCGTCTTCCAGGATCCGTACTCCTCGCTCAACCCGCGCCGGACGGTCGGAGCGATCGTCGGCGAGCCGCTCCGCCTGCAGCACATCGGATCGCGCTCCGAGCGGAAGACGCGGGTGCGCGAGATGCTCGAGGTCGTCGGCCTCAACCCGGAGCACTTCAACCGCTACCCGCACGAGTTCTCGGGCGGCCAGCGCCAGCGGATCGGGATCGCCCGGGCGCTCATCACGACGCCGAAGCTCGTTGTCGCCGACGAGCCCGTCTCCGCGCTCGACGTCTCGATCCAGGCCCAGATCCTGAACCTGCTCGCGGAGCTGCAAGACGAGTTCGGCCTCACGTACCTCTTCATCGCGCACGACCTGAACGTCGTCCGCCACGTCTCCGACCGGATCGCGGTCATGTACCTCGGGAAGATCGTCGAGCTCTCGCCGGCGGATGAGCTCTACGCGCGGCCCGTGCACCCGTACACGGAGGCGCTCCTCTCCGCCGTGCCCACGGTCGAGACGACCGCGCGCGAGCAGCTGCGGCACCGGGTCGTCCTCCGCGGCGACCCGCCCAGCCCCGTCGCGCCTCCGTCGGGCTGCCGGTTCCACACGCGCTGCCGCTACGCGACCGAGATCTGCAGCGCGGTCGAGCCGCCGCTCGTCGACCATCGCCGCGGCCACCTGGCCGCGTGTCATCACCCCCTGCACACCGGTTCTCACCCGGCCGAGCTCGCCGGCCGGACCGCCTGATCGACCGATCGGTCGATCCCGAGCGGCCCGACCGTCGGAAAGAATTCGCCGCAGTGCGCCGGCCGAGGCCCAGGGGGAGGGCTGGAGCCGGGAGTGCGCTCGGCTCCCGGCTCCCGGCCGCGTACGAGGCAGGCTCGTCCAGCCGGCCGCGCATCCGTAGTCGTCCGTAATTTTGCGGCGGCCGTGTCACGACGCGCCGGCACGGCTCTGCGGGCTACGGTCGTGGAGGTGCGGCCTGCCGCGCCCGAGAAGCCATGTGCAGCGACCGAGGAGCAGCCATGATCGATCCTTCCCGCACCGTCGCCGACCTCGTGCTCGAGCAGCCGTCACGCGCCCGCGTGTTCGAGGAGCTCGGCGTCGACTACTGCTGTGGCGGCAAGCAGAGCCTCAGCACCGCCTGTGACGCACGCGGGCTCGCCGTCGACGACGCCGTCGCCGCCCTGGAGTCGGTCGCCGGCGCCCCGTCGAGCGAGCGCGACTGGGCGAGCGCGCCGCTCTCCGAGCTGTGCGACCACATCGTCACCACCCACCACGACCACCTGCGCGAGGAGCTCCCGCGCCTCGACGGCCTCCTCGAGAAGGTCGTGCGCGCCCATGGCGACGGGCGCCCCGAGCTCTCGGAGCTCCGCGACACGTTCGTCGCGCTCCGCTCCGAGCTCGAGGAGCACATCGTGACGGAGGAGACGCAGCTCTTCCCGCTCGTCGCGAGCGGCGGGCCGTACGACGCGGAGCAGGTCGCCGAGCTCGAGCACGACCACGAATGGGCCGGATCGGCACTCGCGAAGCTCCGTGACCTCTCGGACGGCTATGACCTCGACCACGCGCTCTGCAACACGCACCGCGCGACGCTCGACGGCCTCCGCGAGCTCGAGCTCGACCTGCACCAGCACATCCACGAGGAGAACAACGTGCTGTTCCCCCGGGCGCTCGCCACGGCATGACCGGAGGCGTCCGGGTCGGCCGGCCCGCGCCGGCGGCCCTCGTCGCCTCCTACTTCCTCGCGGCGCTCCTCGCCTGGCTCGCGGCCACCATCGCGCTCGTGGCCGCGGCGCCGCAACTCGCCGACGCCGGTGTCGCCTCGGCCGAGGTGCTCCTCGCGGTGCACCTCGTCGGCCTCGGGTTCCTGCCACTCGCCGTCAGCGGGGCCGTGCTGCACGTCCTCCCGACGCTGCTCCGCAACGACGCGTCCCCCGCGCGCGGCTGGGCGGCGCTGCCGCTGCTCTGCGCCGGCCCCGTGCTCGCCTTCGCGATCGCGCACGACCACGACCGCCTCACCTGGATCGCGGCCGCCGCGGAGACGGTCGGGTTCGTCGTCGTCGCGTGGGAGATCGTCACCCTCGTCGTCCAGGCACCGCACGACCGCATGCTGCTCGCGAGCCGCTTCGGAACCCTGCTCTCGACGTTCAACGCGGCCGCGGCGCTGGCGGTCGGCGCGGGGCTCGCCGACCGCGGCTTCAGGCCCTTGCTCGGGGTCCCGCACGACCGCGCCATCGGGATTCATCTGAACCTCGCGGTCCTCGGCTGGCTCACGCTCCTCATCGTCACGGTCGGCCGGACGCTCACGCCGATGCTCTCGCTCGCCCCGGCCGCGCCGCGACGCAGGCTCCCCGCCGAGGAGCTCGTCCTGACGGGCGGGCTCTGGATCCTCGTGGCCGGGCTCGCGTTCGGTGCGCGGGCGCCGATGATCGTCGGCGCGCTGCTCGTCGTCGGCGCGATCGCCTTCTTCGCTCTGATGACCGCGCGTATCGCGCGTCAGCACAGGATGGAAGGCCTCGAAGGCCCGCTCACGCACGTCGTCACCGGAATGTTCTTCCTCGGTCAGGCGGCGATCCTCGGAATCGGAATGCTCATCGGGCTCGAGGCGTCTCCCGCCCGTCTGACCGCGTACGTCGTCGCCTTGCTCGTGGGTTGGGCGGGGGGCGTGACCCTGGGGCACCTCGGCAAGCTCCTGTCGCTCTCGGCCTGGACGTGGTGGCCGCCCGGCCCGCGGCCGAAGCAGGCGGAGCTCTACCCACGACGGATCTGGCTCGCCGAGGCGATCGTGTTCGCGGTGGGGATCGAGCTGCTCTTGAACGGCGTCCTCGCAGGCTCGGAGGCCGTCGTCCTGCTCGCGAGCTTGCTGCTGACCGGAGCGGCGGCGACCGCCCTCGTGGGCGCCGGCCTCACGGTGCACGCAGGTCGCCGAGCGCTCCGGCCGGCGCGCTCTGGTTAGCTGACCCGATGGCGATCGACGTGCCCACGCCGCACGGGCCGGCGCGCGTCCACCTCGAGACCGCCGACGAACCGCGCGGCATCATCGTCCTCGGCCACGGTGCCGGCGGAGGCGTAGACGCTCGCGACCTCGTCACGGCGGCGGGGGTCGCCACCTCGCTCGGGCTCTCGACCGCCCTCGTCGAGCAGGCCTACCGCGTCGTCGGGCGGCGGTCCGCCGCGCCGGCACACCAGCTCGATGCGGCGTGGATCGCGGTGGTCGAGCGCCTCCGCGCCTCCGGTCTCGTCCGCGGGGCCCTTGTCGTCGGGGGCCGCTCCTCCGGCGCGCGCGTCGCCTGCCGCACCGCGGACGAGACCGGAGCCGACGCCGTGCTCTGCCTGGCCTTCCCGCTCCAGCCGCCGCAACGGCAGGGCCGTCCGCCAGGCCCGAGCCGCCTACCGGAGCTCGACGCCGTCACCGTCCCGATCCTCGTCGTCCAGGGCGAGCGCGATCGTTTCGGCATCCCACCCGAAGGCCCGCGGCGCGCCGTCGCGGTCGTGCAGGCCGACCACGCGCTCCGCTCCGACCTGCCCGCGGTCGGCGAGGCGGTGCGCGCCTGGCTGTCGGGACTCCTCGACCTCGCGCCCTGAGAGGTCAATCCGCCTTCGCCGTGGCCGGCGCGCCGACCTCGCCGGGAGCCCCGGCCGCCGCGGGCCGGGCCACGCGGAACAGCAGCCCGCCGAGCGTCGCAGCGAGAGCGGCGAAGAACGCGCCCGCCAGGAAAGCCAGCTGATAGCCGCCGTTCAGCGCCTCGGCGGCATTCTCGCCCGATGCGGTCAGGGTGTCCGTGCGCGCGGCCGCGATGCTTGCGAGGACGGCCAGCCCCAGCGCGCCGCCCATCATGAACGACGTGTTCACGACGCCGGACGCGAGACCAGCCTCCTCGGGCTGGACGTCACTCATCGCGGCGAGCAGCACGGGGTTGAAGGCGATGCCGGCGCCGACGCCGAGCAGGACCATGCCGGGCAGCACGTCGACGACGAACGAGCCGTCGACCGGCGCCCGCGCGAACATCACGAGGCCGACCGCGGCCATCCCGAGGCCGGCGACGAGGGGCGGACGGATCCCGAAGCGCATCACGAGCTTCGCCGAGACGCCGAGCGAGAGCACGCCCATGATCAGGTTGCCGGGCAGGAACGCGAGACCGACCTCGAGCGGGCTGTAGCCGAGGACGAGCTGCAGGTACAGCGCCGAGAGGAAGAACCAGGCGAACATCGCCGCCGACCAGAACATGCCGACGACGTTCGCAGTCGCGAGGTTCCGCAGCCGGAAGAGGCGGAGGGGGACGAGCGGAGCGCTCGCGCGCGACTCGATCCAGAGGAACACCGCGAGCAGCGCACCGGCCACGGCGAGCAGGCCGAGCGTTCGGGGAGTTCCCCAGCCGACCTCGTTCCCGTTCACGATTGCGTAGACGGCGACCATGGACGCGGCGGTCACCGTCACCGCACCCGCGACGTCGAGTCGTCCGCGCACCATCCCACCGCTCGCGGGCAGCAACACGAGCGTCAGCGCGAACACGGCGATGCCGACGGGGACGTTGACGAGGAAGATCCAGTGCCAGTCGAACGTGTCGGTCAGGACGCCGCCGAGGAGGACGCCGATCGAGCCGCCGCCGGAGGCGACGAACCCGAAGACGCCCATCGCCTTCGCGCGCTCCGCCGGC
>DASTKF010000020.1:0-12389 GCA_035716065.1 Gaiella sp. | reverse complement strand
CACGTTCCGCACGCCTTCGCCAACCGAGGCGTGGCCGACGCTACCTTCCTGCTGACGTTGTCGCCTCCGGGCCATGACCGCTACTTCGACGAGCTCGCCGAGGTCCTTGCGGTCGACGGCCCGCCGGACCCGGACGCGATCGCCAACCTCCGGGAACGCTACGACACGCGCCAGATCGAAACTCTCTCCACGCGCTGAAGACGCTGACGACGGCGTACTCCCCTGTGCGTCGAGCGTCGATGCGCGGCGCCGAGTCCTACAGCGGTCTGAGCTCCCGGAGTGGTCTAGCCGGAGACCACCAGCTTCCGCAAGCGGCAGCGTTCGCGGACGACGCATGTCGCCTCGCGGGCCTCGAGCTCCGGAAGCGCGTGGGACGGCAGTTCTCGTTCCTTTCTTGCGAAGTCCGCCACGAGGTCCCGTCCTGTCGCGTAGTGCTTCAGGACGTCGTGGTCGTCGACGCCCTGCTCGACCAATTCGCCCGCTCGGATCAGAGCGTCGATCGCCGCGACCGCGGCGTCGGCCTTTGCGAAGAGCCGCCCGCCGCGCATCGCGCAGACGGCTCGGCCGTCGATCTCGACGACGGCATCCGGGCGGATCACCTGCAGGTCGAGAACGACGCCCGACGGCCGCACGGCGTCGACCATGTTGCGCAGGACGTGCACGACGTCCTCCGGTTCCACGCATCAGAGCGCCCATGAGAAGACCACGAGGTCGAATCCGTGACGCGGGATGTCGATCTCCGTCCCCGATGCAACCTCGAACGTCACTCGCTGGGCGAGCTCCTCAGGCAGCGTCCTGCGGGCACGCCGGACGGCATCGTCGTCCGGGTCGAACGCGAGGACGTGGCAGGCGTCGTGCGCGATGAGCTCGGTGAGTCGGCCGTCACCGCAGCCCAGCTCGACGACGCGCTTCCCGCTGAAGTCAGCCAGCCGTCGCAGGGCTGCGATGTGCGCCCCTTCGGGGTCGAGGACCCACGACCGATCGCTCATTCGCGTGGTTTGTACGCCTTCAGCGTGGTGCCGTAGGCACCGTACTTCTTGGCCTTGCGGCGGGTGTCCTCGAACGCCGAACGGGAGTACGTGTCGACGAGCTGTCCGGTCTCGATCCGCTCGAAGCCGTGTCTTTCGAGGAACCTGGCGTACGCTGCCTCCAGCAGCGCCCCGGCAATTCAGCCGGTCCAGAGGTCGATGTTCCGTCGCCCCTCGTCGCTCACGGGATTCTGGATCGTCACGTCCGCGATCTGGATGCGCCCGCCGGGCTCGAGCACCCGGAAGAGCTCGGCGAACACGGCGTCTTTGTCGGGGATCAAGTCGATGACGCCGTTCGAGATGACGACGTCGAAGCTCCCGTCGTCGAACGGGAGCTGCTCGGCCTCGGCCTCGACGAACTCGACGTTGCTCGCGCCCATCTCGGACGCGGCGGTGCGGGCCCGGGCGAGCATCTCGGGTGTCATGTCGATCCCGGTCACGTATCCGTCGGGGCCGACCATCTGGGAGGCGACGAGGGAGTCGGTGCCTGCGCCGGATCCGACGTCGAGCACACGCTCTCCCCGCACGAGACGACCGAGGCTCCATGGATTGGCGACCCCGGCAAAGGACGCGACGGCGCCGTCGGGCACCTTGGCCAGCTCGGTCGGATAGTCGAGGTCCTCGGCCCAGGCGCGACCGGTGGGGAAGATGAAGCCCCGCTCCGGCTCCTCGGACACGCAGGCGTACGTCTTCTTGATCTCGCTCTTCAGGAGCGAGACGTCGATCTCTGTGTCAGTGGACATCGCCGCTCCTCAGTAGCTGAACACCGTTGCACCGTCACCGATCCAGTCCCAGAGGGGTGTCGCCCCACCGAGCTCTGCGTTCGCCACCAGCTGGTCCTTGTCGAGCTTCCGCGCGTCGAAGCAGATCGGGCAAACCATCAGCTGGCCACCGTTGTCGGCGTACTGCTGGAACAGTCGCGCGAGCGGCGGGCAGCCCTCGCAGGCAACCGCGTCGGCGTGCCCCGGCAGGCCGAGCCGGACTGCCTCCTTGGTGAGGAACATCGTCACCGGCTTGCCCTGCTCAGCGGCCGCGCCTGCGACGAGGAACGCGATCATCACGCGCTCCGCATCCTCGAGTCCGGTCGCAAGGTTTACGACGACCTTGGTGTTGTCGGGCATCTCGGTCCCTCCTTCGCGCTCGATGGCAGTGTTGTCCGTCACCTCATGACGGCGGGCAGGAGTGCGTGGCGTGCTTGCCACGATGTGCTCGCGACCAGGAGACCGCTCGTGGCGGTCAGCACGGTGACGATCACGATTGCCGCTCGGGGGGAGGCCGCGTCCGCGGCGATCCCCGCCACGATTGCCCCCGCGACGAAGCCGAAGTCGCGCCAGAAGCGGTACACGCCGATCACTCGCGCACGGTCTCGGGGCTGGGTCACATCCGAGACGGCGGCGATCAGCGTCGGGTAGACCATCGCCGTTCCGGCCCCGAGGACGAGCGCCGCTGCCAGTGACGGAGCGAAGGCCCCGCCGCCCGCGACGAGCATCGCCAGGGCGGCGGCTTGCACGAGCATTCCGCCGACGATCAGTGGCTTCCGGCCGATGTGGTCGGAGATCCATCCGGTGACGAGCTGCCCGGCCCCCCAGACGAGCGGGTAGGCGGCCGCGACGATGGCGATCTCCCGCACGCTTGCGCCGTTCGCGGCCAGATAGAGGGGCGCGAGGCCCCACGCGAGCGCGTCGTTGAGGTTGTTCACGAGCCCGGCCTGGTTGCAGGAGCGAAGCACAGGGTCACGCAAGGTGGCATACGCAAACGCTCCGCGCAGGCCCGAGTGAGCAGGGCCCAGACGCTCGTCCTGCTCGAGCGCCACATGCCCCGCGGTGTCCTGGACGGCGAGGGCGCTGACGACGAGCCCCGTCACCGCGACCGCCGCCGCCCCGACCCAGACGATGGTGCGCGGCGCGTAGCTTGCGGCGAGCGCCCCCGTGCCGAACGCTGCGATTGCGACGCCGAGATACCCTGCCGCCTCGTTCAGCCCGAGTGCGAGCCCGCGGCGGGTCGGGCCCGCAAGGTCGATCTTCATCACCACGGTCATCGACCAGGCGAAGCCCTGGTTGACACCGAGCAGGAGGTTCGCGAGGACGACGTACCACCATGACGGCGCCAGGCCGATCAGGACGGGCACCGGGAGCGCGACCAGCCAGCCGAGGACGAGCAGGCGCTTGCGTCCGAGCCGCTCGGCGAGCTCGCCGGAGACGAGGTTGGCGAGCGCCTTGGCCGCGCCGAAGGCGACGACGAACGCGAGGATCGCAGCAGTCGACTCGATCCCGAACTCGTCGGACCCGATCAGCGGAAGCACGCTGCGCTCCAGCCCGACCATCGCGCCGACCAGTGCGTTGAGCCCGACGAGCAGGGCGAACTGCGCGGCGTTGGCCCGCAGGCCGAGGACGAGCGCCGCCATCAGGGCGTCGCCACCTCGACGACGCCGCGGTTCGCGGCGACGATCCGCGACTGCTCGGCCGGAGGAGGCGGCGCAGCCGCCAGCACCGCATCGGCGAAAGCATCGGGGTCGGAGAGCGCGAGGAGCGGGTTGTGCGCGCGCTCGAAGCCGATCGAGGAGATCGGGTTCCCCGAGAGGCCGCGTCCGCAGACCGAGCCGCCGTAGTGACTCGGGTAGAGGACGACGTGGTCGGGCAGCTCGAGCAGACGCCGTAGGCTCGCCTGCAAGGTGAGGGCCTGACCGCGGGTGTCACCGGCGACGTGGAGATCAGGGCGGCCGACGTCGCCGATCAGCAGCGAGTCACCGCTGAAAACGAGCCACGGCTCCGGCGTCCCGCGGCGTTCGTCGGCGACCGTGTACGCATGATGCGCCGGCGCGTGGCCCGGCGTGGCGACCGCCGTCACGAGCGTGTTCCCGAGTCGAACCGTTGCTCCGTCCGCCAGGGGCTCGTGGTCGAACTCGACCCCGGCAGCCGCCGGGAGGTAGGCGGTCGCCCCCGTCCGCTCGACGAGGGCCGGAAGACCGGAGACGTGATCCGCCTGGACATGCGTCTCGAACACGGCGACGATCGGCGAGCCGATCGCGTCAGCAGCCGTCAGGTAGTCGTCCACGAGCTCGGCATGCGGGTCGACGACCGCCAGCTTCCCGTGCGTCGCGCAGCCGAACAGGTAGCTCGCACAAGACGTCGAGTCGTTCAGGAAGGGGCGGAGCAACATCGAATCTCGTCTCAGGCGGGCGTCTCCACCGGCAGACCCGCTCGGCGCCATTCGGGGTAGCCGACGTCCAGCCGTCGGGCTTTCAGACCGCGGGCGCGCAGGAGGCGAACGGCGTCGTCGGCGTACACGCAGTAGGGGCCGCGGCAGTACGCCACGATCTCGTGCCGCCCGCGCAGGGTCGGTACCAACGCGTCGAGCGCGCGCAGAGGCACCGATCGCGCGCCGGCGATGTGGCCCGCGCGAAACTCGGTCTCCGGGCGCACGTCGAGCAGGACGACGTCTCCCCGCGCCAGCCGCACCTCGAGCTCGGCGGTCGAGACCTGGTCGAGCTCGTCTCGCTCGCCCAGGTACTCGTCGGCAAGCACGCTCACCTCCGCCACGTGCCGCACGGCCACGTCCCGGACCGTCGTCCACAGCTCGCCGACCGTGTCACTCGCGAGCCGATAGAAGACGCGCGTTCCGTCGCGCCGCGTTCGCACGAGCCCGGCGCGTGCCAGGACCCGCAGGTGTTGCGACGTGTTCGCGGCGCTCTGGTCGATCTCGCCGGCGATCTCCTCGACCGATCGCTCTCCCTGAGCGAGGAGATCGACGATCTCGGCGCGCCGGCCGCTGCCGAGCGCCTGCGCCACGGATGCCAGCGCATCGAACAGCGCCGTCTTTGCGGGGCTCCTCGCCACAGGCACAAGTTATCACTTGAATACTTGTAGTCAATGCACGCCCCTTCGCCTGCCCGGGGCCGTGCTCGACCTGTGGCGCTAGCCGCCGGTGATCGCCGCGATCACGTGGACCCGCGAGCGGGGCTCGAGCGGTGTGTCGAGCCCCGCCCGCTCACGATCGACGTACACGTGGATGTGCATCCGGATCTGCCCGCCGCTCGGGTCGCACAGCCGGTCGCGCAACCCCGGCCACTGCGCGTCGAGCCGGCCGATCGCGTCGTCGACCGTCGCCGCCTCGAGGTCGAGGCGACGCGGTAGCCCCGCGAAGAGCGGCATCAGCGTGGTCGGCAGGTGGATGTCGGCCATCAGTCGACGATCGCGACCTCGACCGACGAGATCGCGGGCAGGTAGCTCGCGATCTCGCTCCAACTCTCACCGTCGTCGGCGCTCGCGTACACCTGGCCGGTGCTCGTGCCGAAGTAGTAGCCGGGCGCGTCGTACGTGTCGCCCGTCATTCCCTGGCGTAGGACGCCGAGATGCGCATTCTCCTGCGGGAGGCCGTTCGCGAGACGCTCCCAGCTCGAGCCCGCGTCCTTCGTCCGCCAGACCGCCGCTCGACCGTCGGGCATCGTGCGGCCATGGCCCGGGTCGAGCGGGATCACGTGGAAGGTGTCGCGGTCGTGGGGATGGGCCGCCGCGGCGAACCCGAACTCGGTCGGCAGCCCCTCGGTGATCTCCGTCCACGACGCACCGGCATCGTCCGAGCGATGCATGCCGACATGATTCTGCTGGTACATCCGCTGCTCGTCGGCGGGTGAGCGGACGAACTTGTGGACGCAGAAGCCGACCTCTTCGTGCTCCCGCGGCCAATCGGTGCGCAGACCGCGGTTTCGCGGCGTCCACGTCTTGCCGTCGTCGGTCGTCTCGAACAGGCTGACGCCCTGCACGATCGCCCACACGCGGGCAGGGTCCTTCTCGTCGGCGGTGATCGCCGAGATCCCGAGGTGGCCGGGCGGCTGGTTCGACGGATCGTCCCAGTCCTCGCTTCCGGGCTGGCCGGCGAGCATCGAGTACGGAGCCCACGTCGCCCCGTCGTCGCGACTCTCGAAGATGCCCGGCGCCTCGACGCCGACGAGCACGCGGCCGTGGGCAGCCGAGAGGCTCGAAACCTTGGACATCTTGCGGCCGTCCTCATACGCGAGGCCCTCGCTCGACTGCGTCCACGTCTCGCCGAGGTCGGCACTGCGCCAGACCGACGAGCCGTGCCATTCGCTCGCGGCCGCAGCGTAGATCGCGCCCGAATCCCGATCGAACACGGCGTGATAAACGGGCCAGCCCTCGCAATATGCCCCCCGCATCGACCAGCTCTTGCGGTCGGCGTCGCTCTCGAGCATGAACAGCCCCTTGCGTGTCCCAACCAGCAGCAGCGTACGTGACACCTTGCCTCACCTCCTGCAGACGACGGGCTCAATCTCTCATCGGACTCCCGCCGCTGCCGAAACTCATCGGTGCCCGATGGATCGAGCGCGGGCGTCAGCCTCGGACGGGGCCGTCGCAGCCGAGCTCCGGGTAGGTGGTGCCGCTCACCCCCACCCAGACGTGCTGGGGACCGACGGCAAGCCACTTCGGCCTGTAGCCGGTTTCGATCGTGTCGACGACCATGTTCGTCTCGGGGTCGATGCGCGACACGGTCCCGTCGCAGTAGTTCGTGACCCACATCGAGCCCGCGCCCGGCGCAAGTCCGAACGTGACGCGGCCTGTAGGGACGATCGCGATCGTCCGGCCCGTGACCGGCTCCAGGCGCCATACCGCCGGCCGCTCGACGGAGCCCACCCAGATCGAGCCGAACCCGAGCTTGGGATCGCCCGCGAACGGGCCGGTGTCGACGCTCTCGCGCTCGCCCGTCTTCGCGTCGATCCGGAGGAGCGTCGATCCGACCGCGGTCCATGTTGCTCCGGCGAGGAACGCAATCTCCGCCGGGGCGTCGTACGAAGCGAGGTCGTATCGGCGCTCCAGGCTTCCGTCGCGGAGGTCCCGGCGAAGCACCGCTGCCGGCGGGAACTGCGAGATCCACAACGAGCCGCCGCCGACGGCCACGAACGCACGGAGCAGGTTCCGCTCCAGGCGGCCCCGCTCGGTCGCCGTCATCGACTCGGCGTTGATGCGCACGACCTCCGCCCGACTCACGCTCGTGGCCCAGAGGAAGTCTCCGTCGGCGACAAGGGCGCCGTCCGTCGCGTACGCACCGGACGTCTCGACGTCCCCGGTGCGCGTGTCGAGCCGGTGAAGTGTCTTGTCCTCCTGGCTCGCGACGAACACGTACGGCCCGAGCATCACGACCTGACCGGGGTCGCGCCCGACCGGAACGACATCCTCCACCTCGCCCGACGCCACACCGATCCTGACCAGCGAGTTCGGAGCAACGGTGGGCGGGCCTTCCCCCCGGCCGGTGAGCGCGAACGCGCCCACAGCCGCCGCACCCGCGAGCGCCGACACGGCGGCGATCACCGTGAGCCTCCGGCGTCGGCCGGACGGCCGCTGCGGACGCGGCTCGTCGACGCGTCCGGAAGTGGGGCCGGTCCCGCCGGGAACCGACGCGTCCTGGTGCTCGTCGCCGCCCGCCGCGTGCCCGTCCAGCGGATGTGGAGCGCCGACAGGCTCCGCGACGTCGACCGGCGCCGGCTGCCGAAGAAGGGCGCGGTAGATCGCTTCCGTCTCGGGTGACGGGTACGCACCGAGCTCGTCGGCGAGCAGGCGGCGGCAACGCTCGTACACGCGTAGCGCTTCCGCGCTGTCGCCTGCGGCCGCGTGGGCTTCCATGAGCCTCCGGTAGCCACGCTCGCGAAACGGCTCGAGCACGGTCAGCTCTTCCGCATGCCGGACCGCCTCGCGCGTGTCCCCGGCTGCGAGTGACGCATCCGCCTGGCAGGTGACGGACCGGACGAGGATCTCGTTCAGCTCACGGCGCTTCTCCCCGATCCAGTCCCCGTCCTCGCCCGGCAGGAATCCTCGGCGTGCCAGTGCAGCGGCCTCCTGTGCAGCAGCTCGGGCGCCCGCGAGGTCGTCGGCCAGGAGCGCCGCCTCGCCCCTGTCGGCCGCCTCGCGAGCGGCCGCGACGTCGAGCCAGGCGCCGGGCGGCAGGACGAGCTGGTAGCAGCCGAACGCGCTGCGAAGCGTCTCCTGGCCGTCGACGCCGCAGCTCTCGAACAGCGCACGAAGCTTGCTGACGAGCACCGAGAGCGCCTTCTCCCACCGCGCCGGCGGCGCGTCACCCCAGAGGACCTGGGCCAGCTCGTCCCGCGGCACCGACCGTCCTTCCTCGGCAAGCAGATACGCGAACACCAGGCGTCCCTGCCGACCGGGGAACGACGTCTCGTCGAGCCGCGCGCCGTTGGCCTCGATCGACACCTCACCCGTCAGGGAGATCCTCACGCCAGCCTGCCCCTTGCCCCGCGCTTGACGACCGCTTGCCGACGTCTTGCCGACGCCTCGCAGTATCGGCCGCGCCATGGCCGACCACAAGCCAATTCGCTGCGACTGCGGCTACCACGTCCGTGCGACGAGCGAAGAGCAGCAGGTCGCGGAGGTGCGTCGGCACGCCTGGCGGGCACATCGAATCTCGTTCTCGGCCGAAGACGCGCTCGCGATTCTCCTGCGTCGCGAACTCGAGCCCGACGAGGCCGAACAGACCCGTCTGAGCATCGACACACGACACCGGAAGGAGAGTCAATGAGGCTTCTCGCACTCATCGGGATCGCCGCGCTCGGCGTGGCCGGCGCGGCGCTCGCAGGAGTGACGGCGTCGGCCTGGACGACCGCGCAGAAGGTCGACGCGATCGGCGGCAACAACGCCGATCTCAACACGCCGTCGCTCGACGGCTGCCCGATCCAGTCGCCGGACGGGCTCAGCCTGTACCTCGCCTCGAACCGTCCTGGAGGAAAGGGTGGGCTCGACATCTGGGTGGCGACGCGCGCCAGCGCAACCGCGCCCTGGGGAGCGCCGCAGAACCTCGATGAGCCCGTCAACTCGGCCGCGGACGACTTCTGCCCGACGCCCGTCGGGAAGGGCGGTCTGTTCTTCGTCAGCCGGGAGGCGCTTCCCGGGGCATGTGGGCAGGGCGACATCTACTACACGCACCGCACCGGCGCGGCAGGGTGGGCGGAGCCAACGCGTCTCCTCTGCAGCCCGGCGGGTCCGAACACCGAGCTCGACGAGCAAGGGCCGTCGTGGGTCGACCTCAGCGGCAAGCTGCGCGGCAAGAAGCAGCTCTACTTCTCGCGTAGCTCGGCCGCGCCGAACGTCCCCGGCGAGATCTACGTGAGCGAGCGGCAGAACGGCGCCCGCTTCGGGCCTGCAACGCCCGTCGCCGAGCTGAACGACGCGGCCGCGAACGACATCCAGCCGAACGTCCGGGCCGACGGTCTCGAGGTCGTGCTCAGCTCCAACCGGGCGGGGACGGTCGGCACGCAGGACATCTGGGTCGCGACGCGGGCGAAGATCGGCGACCCTTGGTCGGCCCCGGTCAACGCCGGCGCCGAGGTGAACACGAGCGCGGCGGAGTCGAGACCGTCCCTCTCGCGGAACGGGAGCCAGCTGCTCTTCGGGCGCGCGCCGGGCCCTGAGGGGAGCAGCGACATCTACATCACGACCCGATAGGCGGCGTGATGTGTCAACAACGAGGATCGGAGGAGAGATGAAGGCATTCGGGCTCATGGCCATCGTGCTCGTCACGACGGCGGCTGCTGCACTGCCGGGCGGAGCGCTTGCAGAGCCTTCGTGCGTGGGGCAGTTCGCGTCGACGTCCGCGCGCGAGGACGGAAGGGCCTTCGGGGCGGACATCAGCTTCGGGGCACAGTTCGCCTCACAACCGAACTTCGGGGCCGGCGTCGTCGCCCCGTACGCTCACCTACCGCGGAGCGTCTGCTAGGCCGGACGAAACGCTCACGGCCGGGCGGTCGAGGTGGACCGCCCGGCCCCGACTCGTCGGTTCGACTCCGGCAGCTCCTTCCAAGAGCGCTTTGCATTCCGGCTGCTACCGTTGTGCGTAGCTAGAGCGGGTCCGGTTTGCGCGCGGTGCGCCTTCCTTGCACGTTCGTGAGTTGTGTAAGGAGGTGTATTTCAATGGCAGAAGGAACCGTTAAGTGGTTCGACGATGCAAAGGGTTACGGGTTCATCACCCCTGCCGAGGGGTCGAAGGACCTCTTCGTGCATCACAGCGGCATCGCCGGTGACGGCTTCAAGTCGCTCCCCGAGGGGGCGAAGGTCGCGTACGAGCCCCGTGAGGGTCAGAAGGGCCCGGAGGCGATCAACGTCTCCGTCGTTGCGTAGTTGAACATCGGCAGCCCGTGGTCGTCAGACGGCCACGGGCGCCGAACTCGCCCCGCTGCAGCGACGAAAGGAGACCGTCATAGCTGTCAAGGAAGAGAAGCTCGAGATGGAGGGGGAGATCACCGAGTCCCTCCGTAACCGGATGTTCCGGATCACGCTCGACAACGGTCACGAGATGATCGGGTACACCGCCGGGAAGATGAAGCGCTACCGGATCCGGATGGGCCCCGGTGACCGTGTCAAGGTCGAGGTCTCGCTGTACGACCTGGATCGCGGCCGCATCGTCTACCGGCTCCGGTAGTCAGATGGCAGACCGAGGCGAGGAGCTGCGGGTCGAGCTCGCGGGCCTGCTCGCCGAGCACGAGCCGACGCTCACCGCCGACGAGCGTGTCCATCTCGTTCGGCTCGAGGAGGGTTACGGGTGGCGGCCCGGCCGCAGGCCGGTGCGACCGGACGCGAGAATCGCGGCCTTCCTCGACCTGTTCGACCGGGCGGAGCAGGAGGAGCTGACCTACCGCACGCTCGAGGCGGGAACCGTCGACGACCTTCGAGACGCCTTCCGGCGCGGCCTCTCCCAGCCATGAGCGACGCCCCGCACGGACCGTCCTCAACCTGGCTCCGGCGGCTGATTCCACACCGGCCGGCGCCGCCGCACCTGTAGGCTCGCCTCATGGCCGCGAAGAAAGCAAGACCGAGAACCAGCGAAGCAGGGTCCCGCCCCGGTCGCGTCAGCGGCCCGGGCAAGCCGTTCAGGCGCAAGTCGTGCGCCTTCTGCAAGGACAAGGTGCGCGAGGTCGACTACAAGAACGTCAACCAGCTGCGGCGCTACATCTCCGAGCGGGGCAAGATCCGCGCGCCGCGCATGACCGGAGCGTGTCGTCGACACCAGCGACAACTCGCGGTGGCGATCAAGCGGGCCCGGGAGATGGCGCTGCTGCCGTACGTTGCCGAAGCCGGCCCCCCTTCGCGGTCCCGCTCGAGCGAGCGCTCCTGATCGCGGGCACCCTCCACCGGGACGCCGGGACGTCGCGGGCTGGGCTCGTGGGCGATGCTTGAATTCGGCGTCGAGGTCACCACGGCCGAGCTCATCGCGCTCGAGCGAGCACTACGCGGTCTCGACACAGACGACGCCAGAGCAGCGGTGACGAAGGCGCACCGCTCCCCCACCGTTCTCACGGCCAACGAGCGCGACGCGGTGCTATCGGCGCTCCGGGCCCTCCTCGCAGATTCCGGTGCAGCGGACAAGGGTTGGGACGGTCTTGCGCGCCTTGCCGCCAAGCTGGAGCACGAGCAGGAAACCGCGGTTGCCGAGGCGCCCCCGGCGCGGCGCACACGCTCGGCGAAGAGCTAGAGAGACACCAGACGAGAGGAGACGAATGGCGCGGTCGAAGGCACAGCTGACACACGCGAAGCGCGCCCGCGAGATCGCCCGGCAGGAGAAGCGCGTGAGGAAACAGGAGAAGAAGGACGCGCGCAAGCTGGCCGCGGCAGACCCCGGAGCCGCGACCGAGCCGGCGACCGAGGCCGAGGGCGGGCCGGCTGCGGATACCGAGAGTCAGACGCCCTAGCCGGCACTCCGCGTTCCGAGGCGCTGGGTGGTACAGGTAGACCCCCGGGCTCCCAGCGTGTAGAACGGCTTCATGCCGATGGTCCCAGCCGGGCACAAGACGCTCGTGCACTACCCGGACGGCACGTCCAAGGTGATCACGCTGTACGTCCGTCCCGTCGAGGGCCAGGTCATCGCCCACGGTTGGGAGGTCAGGAACGTCGAAGCAGGCGAGCCGAGCGACGCCGGAGACCCGACCGAGTACCAGATCTCGGTCGCGCGCCCCGCGAGCGAGAGCCCGCCGGAGCGGCCCGCTCCGACGTCGTCGTGACCCGCGGTCGCGCGGTCGCCGACCCCGAGAGTGCGCTCGGGGCCGTCAGAACAGCATCCCGTGCGCACGGTGGGCGTGACGCTTCCCTCGGAGAGACCCGGGTGGCGCGAGAATCATCGCTCGCCCCGCGGGCGGCGCGAGCCCGTCGTCAATCGCCGAGCGACGTTGCGGGCGCCGGGCCGCCGAGTGGCGAACGACGCGCGGGACGCTCGTGCAGCCTGAGCTCGTCGCTTTCGAGCTCGAGCTCGCGTGAGGCCTCGCCCAGGATCCTGAGCTCGTCGGCCTTCTGCCGGGCCCGCGACTCCAGCTCGATGCGCCGGGTGAGCACGGTGGCGCGCTCC
>DASTKF010000019.1:0-7864 GCA_035716065.1 Gaiella sp. | reverse complement strand
CATCGCCGCGGTGTCGAGCACGTCCTGGCTCGTCGCTCCGAGGTGGACGAAGCGCTCGTGCTCGTCGCCGACCCGGGCGCGGAGGGCGCGCACGAGCGGCTCGGCCGGGTTCCCGACTGCGCGGCCCTCTCCGAGCAGCTCGTCCCAGCTGTAGCCCTCGGCATCCGCGCAGGCGGCCGCGATCGCTTGCGCGGACGAGTCAGGGACCAGGCCCACCGACGCGCCGGCCGCCGCCAGCGCGCGTTCCGTCTCGAGCATCGCCTCTAGCCAGGACCGGCCGGAGACTGCCTGGCGGAGCTCGGCCGGGACGAACAGCGCGTCGAACGCGGTCACACCGCGAAGAATGTCGTGTGCGACGGCCCCTGGAGGCAGATGTCGAAGCGAAGGCCTCCGTCGCCGGCCACGGCGACGAGGGAGGCCCGCTGCTCGGGACGCAGGCGCGAGAGCACCGGGTCCTCGGCGTTCGCCTCGGTCTCGTCGGGGAAGTAGAGGCGCGTGACCGCGTGCTTGAGCAGCCCGCGCGCGAAGACCGTGACTCCGATGTGGGGCGCCTGCAGCCCCCCCTCCGGCCACGGCACGCGACCGGGCTTGACCGTGACGATCTCGAAACGGCCGTCGTCCTCCGTCCCGGAGCGCCCGAAGCCGAGGAAGCCGTCCTCCAGTGCAAGCTCGTCGCGGTCGTCGGCCGGATGGTGGTAACGGCCCGCCGCGTTCGCCTGCCAGGTCTCGACCATCCCGTCGGGCACGCCGTCACCGGCCGCGTCGGTGAGCCGTCCCCGGATGCGGATCGCGCGGGGGTCGCACGGGTCGACGACGTTCGGTGTGAGGATGTTTCGCAGAAGCCCGATCCGCAGGTACGGGCCTGCCGTCTGCGCGGGGGTGATGCCGAGCTCAGTCATCGTGCGGCTCCTCGAGCGGCGTCGCGTTCTTCCCGCCGACGACGATGTCCCAACGGAAGCCGAGCGCCCATTCCGGCTCCGTGAGCCCGAGATCGAACATGGAGATCATCCTCTCGCGCGCCTTGGGATCGCGGACGGAGTTCAAGATCGGGTCGTACGGGAAGAGCGGGTCGCCGGGGAAGTACATCTGCGTGACGAGCCGCTCGGTCAGGGCACGTCCGAAGACCGAGAAGTGGATGTGGTTCGGGCGCCAGGCGTTCGTGTGGTTCTTCCACGGATACGCGCCCGGCTTGACCGTCACGAACTGGTAGCGGCCCTCGTCGTCCGTCAGGCAGCGGCCCGCGCCGCTGAAGTTCGGGTCGAGCGGCGCGTCGTGGTCGTCCACCTCGTGCGCGTAGCGGCCGGCCGCGTTCGCCTGCCAGATCTCGACGAGCTGCCCACGCAACGGCTTGCCGTCGCTTCCGAGGACACGGCCGCTCAGGACCATCCGCTCGCCCAGGGGCTGGCCCGCGTGCTGGCGGGTCAGGTCGGCGTCGCGCGGGTCGACCGTGGACTCGCCGAAGGCCGGGCCGGTCAGCTCCGTCAGCGTGGACGGGATGATCACGAGCGGCTCCTTCGGAGCCCGCAGCCGCGTCCCGACGTAGTCGAAGTGGTCGTAGGGCGGGTCGGGGCCGGCGCGCTCTGCGTCGACCAGCTCCGGGAACGGACGGACGTCAACCGACATGGCTTTCCTCCAGGGTGACGACGAACGGGGCGGTCGTGACGGCGGTGACGTCGTCGACCGTGGCGCCGTCGAGCAACTCGGTCAGGCGCAGCTCGCCGTCGACGAGGCGGAAGACGCAGAGCTCGGTGACGACGACGTCGGCGGCTCCTGCGGCGGTCAGCGGGTACGTGCACTCGGCCACCACCTTCGGCTGACCGCGAGACGACGTCGCCGTCATCGTCACGATCACGCGACGAGCGCCGACCACGAGGTCCATCGCGCCGCCGACGCCGAGCACGTCCTTGCCGGGAACGGCCCAGTTCGCGATGTCACCGACGGCGCTCACCTCGAGCGCGCCGAGCACGGCGACGTCGACGTGCCCACCGCGGATCATCGCGAAGCTCGAGGCGCTGTCGAAGTACGCGGCACCCGGCAATGCCGTGATCGGCTGCTTCGCTGCGTCGATCAGGTCGGGGTCGAGGTCGCCGTCGTCCGGTCGTGGCCCGACGCCCAGGAGGCCGTTCTCCGTGTGGAGCACGACTCCCGAGTCGGGCCCGAGGAACTCCGGGATGAGGTTCGGGATGCCGATGCCCAGGTTCACGACCTCGCCGGGGCGGAGCTCCTGCGCCGCCCTCGCCGCGATCCGGGCTTTCGGGTCGGGGCTCACGCCGCCGCGACCAGGTGGTCGACGTAGAGATGCGGCGTCACGACCGACTCCGGCTCGAGCTCCCCGACGTCGAGGATCTCCCCCGCCTCCGCGATGGTGAGGCTGGCCGCCGTCGCCATGAGCGGGTTGAAGTTCCGCGCGGTGCGGCGGTACCAGAGGTTCCCGAGCGTGTCCGCCCGCGCGGCGTAGACGAGCGCGACGTCGGCGTGGATCGGCCCCTCGAGCACGTGGCGCACCCCGTCGATCACGCGCTCCTCCTTTCCCTCGGCGAGCTGCGTCCCCGCGCCGACAGGCGTGAAGAAGCCGCCGATGCCCGCGCCGCCCGCCCGGATCGCCTCCGCGAACGTGCCCTGCGGGACGAGCGTCGCCTCGATCTCGCCGGCGTTGACCGCCGCGACCGCCTCGGGGTTCGACGTGAAGTACGAGGAGATGCCCCGGCGGATCCGGCCCTGGCGCAGGAGCTTTCCGAGACCGCGGCCGGGCTCGCCGATGTTGTTCGAGACGATCGTCAGGTCGGTGGCGTCGGAATGGTCGACGAGCGCGTCTATCAGCGACAGCGGCGCCCCGACGAGGCCGAAGCCGCCGACCATGACCGTGTCGCCGCTCCTGATGGCGGAGACCGCCTCCGCGGCCGTTGTCAGCGTCGCCGTCATCGAGCCGATCGAGCCTCCTGTCAACGCTAGAACGGGAACGGGTGCGAGCCCCGCTGCACGGTGATCCAGCGCGTCTCGGTGAACTCGTCGACGACCGCGGTGCCGCCGAAGCGGCCGAAGCCCGAGTCCTTGACGCCGCCGAAGGGCATCTGCGGCTCGTCTCCGACCGGCTGGTCGTTGACGTGGACGATCCCCGCGTCGATCGCCTGCGCGAGCTCGAGCCCGCGGTCGGTGTCCGACGTGATGATCCCCGACGCGAGCCCGTACGCCGTGGCGTTGGCGCGCGCGACCGCCTCCTCGGCGGAGTCGACGACCTCGATCGCCGCGACCGGGCCGAACGTCTCCTCGTTCGCGAACTCCGAGTCGGGCGGGACGTCGGCGAGAAGCGTCGCCTGGAAGCATGGCCCTTCGGCGCTACCGCCGGCGAGCACCCTCGCCCCGGCGCTCACGGCGCCTTCGACCCTCCTGCGCACCGTCTCGAGCGCATCCGGGTTGATCAGCGGGCCGATGATCGTGTCGTGCTCCGCCGGGTCGCCGGCCTTCAGACCGCTCGTCTTCTCCGCGAGCCGTGCGACGAACTCGTCCGCGATCGGCCGCTCGACGATGATCCGCCGGGCCGACATGCAAATCTGGCCCTGGTGGAGGAACGCGCCGAACGTCGTCGCGTTGACCGCGTACTCGAGGTCGGCGTCGGCCAGGACGATGAGCGGGTTGTAGCCGCCGAGCTCGAGCACGACGCGCTTGAGCCGGCGCCCTGCGGCCTCGGCGAGCTTGCGGCCCGTGGCCGTCGAGCCCGTGAAGTTCAGCCGGCGCACGTGCGGGCTCTCGATCAGCTCGTCGCCTATTGCCTGCGCCTCGCCGGGGCCGTGCGTTACGACGTTCAGGACGCCGGGCGGCAGCCCTGCCTCGGCGAAGACCTCACCCCAGAGGAGCCCGCCGACCTGCGGCGACCACTCCGACGGCTTGAGCACCACGCTGTTGCCGAGGACGAGGGGCGCAGCGATCGACCGTGCGGAGAGGATCAGCGCCGCGTTCCACGGCGCGATCGCGCCGACGACGCCGACCGGCCGCCTGATGCCCATTGCGAACGCGCCCGTGTCCGACGGGATCACCTCTCCGAGCGGCGCGTACGCAAGCGCCGCGGCCTGCCGGAAGAGACCCGGGACGAAATGCATCTGGAACATGCCGAAGCCGAACGTGCATCCGGTCTCCCGCGCCAGCATCGACACGACCTCGTCCTGGCGCGACTCGAGCACGTCGGCGGCCTTCAGGAAGATGCCCTGCCGTACGGCCGGCGGCGTGCGTGACCACTCGGGGAAAGCTTCGGCGGCCGCCTCGACCGCCCGCTTCGCGTCCGCCCCGCTCGCGCTCGCGACGTCGGAGACGACGTCGCCGCTCCACGGGTCGCGGTTCTCGAACGTGCGGCCGCCCTCGGCCTCGACGAACGCGCCTCCGACGAAGAGCCTCGTGTCGATGCCGGTCTCGGTCTGGGTGCTCATGCTTGGTCTCCTTTCACGCCCCGCGCTCGACCCGACCGTCCTGCACCGGTCGGTGTCGACCGACGCAGTGTTCCATTCGTCAAGACACTAGTCTAGTATCCGGGACGTGCGAGAGGGATCCGGTGGCGTCGAGTGGTCGCCCCGACGGTGTGCGCCGGCGGGCCCCAGCACCGCCTTCGGGGGGTGCCGCTCGGGCTCGGTCGCGCGCTCGCCGGAGCTGCGGCCGTCCCTTCCGGCTCGGAGCCGGCACACGCGGAGGCACGTCGACGTAAGGGGGGTGCACCTGGCGAGACCCTGAACGTGGCGTGACGCGGCCGCGGCCGCGGGAATTCGGGCAAGACCACCTCTCGAGCGACCCAATTGGAGGGATCCATGCGAGCGACGAAGACGATGATCGGCGGAGCGGCCGTGGGTGCATGCCTGCTGGCCCTGATGCTCGCCGGTTGGGCGACGGGCGCACAGGCGCCGGTCGGGTCGGGCAAGGCGTCGGCGAAGAAGTCGGTCTGTGGTCTGGGAACGGGCAAGAAGGCGACCGGCACGCCGATCAAGCTCGGTGGCATCGACATGCTTATCCCGGGCGTCGACTTCACCACCATCGGCAAGACCGCGAAGGCGTACTTCGACTGCGTGAACGACAACGGCGGCATCAACGGCCGGCCGATCAAGTACATCCTCTACAACGAGCAGCTCAACCCGGCCCAGGAGGCGGCGCTCGCACGCAAGCTGATCCAGACCGACAAGGTGGTCGGGGTCGTCGGCAACACGAGCTTCGCCGAGTGCGGCACGAACTGGAAGTACTACAAGAGCAAGGGGTTCGTGGTGATCGGCGCCGGCGTCCAGGCGGAGTGCTACTCGACCCCGTCGTTCGCCGAGGTCAACGCCGGCCCGCGCTACTCGAACATCGGCGCCGCGCAGGCGCTCATCAAGGCGGGGATCAAGAAGCTCGCGATCGCCTCGCCCGACACGATCTCGGCGTACGCCGACGGCGGCGCGGCGCTCCTCGCGAAGAAGGCGGGCGTCCCGGTCAAGATCTTCCCGACTCACCTGCCGGTCACCGACGCGACGTCGCAGCTGATCCAGATGTACCAGTTCGTCGGCGACGGCGGCGGGATCCTGCTCGACTTCACCCCCGACACGGCACCGGCCTTCATGAAGGCCGCCGAGGCGCAGGGCATCGTCGAGAAGGTGAAGTGGGGCTCCTCGACGCCGATCGCGAACACGTTCATGTCGGGCCAGTTCTCGCCGAAGTGGGACGGGCATCTCTGGATCGACAACGAGTTCTCGAACGTCGACCCGTCGGTCGGCCCGGACTCGGCGCTCATGTTCGCCGTCCTCAAGCGGTACGCGCCGACGATCGCGCCGCAGGCGTTCGCGCAGATGGGCTACCTCGCGGGCAAGTTCGCGACGAACGCCCTCCTGAGCATCAAGGGGCCGGTGACGGCGAAGTCGTACAACGCGGCCGTGATCAACCTCAAGAACCAGAAGACGGACATCCTCTGCAAGCCGTACTACGTCGGGAAGCTGCCGTACCACATCCCGAACAACACGAACATCATCGTCGACTACAAGAACAAGGACGTCGTCGTGAAGAACGGCTGCACGGCGATCGCTGCGGTCGACAAGTCCGTCGCCCAGACGCGCATCTGGGAGAAGAAGTTCAACCTCAACACGGGCAAGTAGGAAACGGACGCAGTCGTGACGGCGATTCAGGGTGACCGGAGGCCTCGATGACCGACCTGCTCGCGCTGAGCGTGTTCGGCGTCGACTGGCAGTTCCTCAAGCCGTTCATCGTGATCGGCCTGGCGTTCGGGGGCGTGTACGCGCTCTCGGGCGTCGGGTTGGTCGTGCTCTACCGGGCCACCGGCGTGCTGAACCTCGCGTTCGGCGCGATCGGTGCCGCCGGCGCCCTGATCGCCTACTACCTCATCAACCACACGAGCTGCCCCGAGTGGCTCGCCTTCGCGGTGTGCGTCGCGGCCGGCGGGGTCGTCAACCTTGCGTACGGCATGGTGTTCGGCCCCGCCTTCGCGCGGCGCGACCCGCTCGTCAAGATGATGGGAACGCTCGGGCTCGCACTGATCCTGCTCGGACTGATGGCCTGGCGCGCGCCCGCGGGCGGCGCGTTCGCGCGCTTCCTGCCGTTGCCGAGCTCCGAGCATCGCTACGACATCCTCGGCACCTCGGTGAGCCTGACGCAGATCATCGCGATCGTGCTCGCCTTCGCGATCACCGCTGCCGCCAGCATCTTCCTGCGCGTCACGAAGCTCGGCACGGCGATGCGCGCGCTCGCCAACGACCGGGAGATCACCGCCACGCTGGGCGTGCCGGTGCGCCGCGTCGAGGCGGCCGCATGGTTCGGCTCCGGGCTCGCGTGCGGTGCCGCCGGCCTGCTCCTCCCGGACCTGCTCACGTCCCTCGACTACACGGCGCTGACGTTCCTCGTGATCGCCTCGCTCGCGGCCGCGCTGATCGGGCGGCTCCAATCGCTGTGGGCGACGCTGTTCGGCGGCCTCGCGGTCGGCCTCGCACAGTCGGTCGCCACCCCCTACGCCTCGATCTCCGCGTACCGCTCCGCGGCGCCGTTCGTCCTAGCGATCGCCGCGCTGCTCTTCCTGTCGCGGCACCGCGTCGTCACCGTCTCGCGGGCCGGGGCGTGACCGCGTGACGGCGGCACCGACCTCAGGCGACAGCGCCGCGTCCAGCCGCGAGGTCCCCCGCCTCGAGCGGGGGACGATCGTCCGCGCCCTCGTCATCGCCGCGGTGCTCGTCGTCGCGCTCGTCGGCGTGCCGGCGGTCGCCACAGCCGACTGGGTCACGACAGCGACGAGCGTCGCGATCTACGCGGTCGTGGCGCTCGGCTTCGGCATCCTCTACGGCCGCGTCGGGATGATCTCCCTCGGCCAGGTGGCGCTGCTGACCATCGGCTGCTGGGTCGGCGCGCGGCTCTCGTACGCGACGTCGCTGCCGTTTCCGCTCCTGCTGCTCCTCGCTGGAGCGATCACGTGCGGGATCGGCACGCTCGTCGGCCTTCCGGCGCTCCGGCTCTCGGGCCTCTACCTGGCGCTGATCACGCTGATGTTCGCCGGCGCCACGACCGTGGTGCTCGCGGTCACCGACTTTCCGAACGGCGGCGGGGGCTTCACCGGCCGGTCGGCGACGGGTGCGCTGACGACGAGCACGCCGCCCGTGCGGCGCCCGTCGTGGGCGGACGGAGACGTCGCGTTCTACCGCTACACCGTCGTCGTCTGCGCGCTCCTGTTCCTGCTCGCGCTCGTCCACGTCTCCGGGAAGCCGGGCCGCGCGTGGGCCGCGATCCGCGAGAGCGAGCCCGCGGCGCTCGCCGCCGGCGTCAACATCACGCTCTTCAAGCTGTGGGCGTTCGCGCTCGCCTCGTTCGTGACCGGCGTGGCGGGCTGCCTGCTCGCGGCGCAGGTGGGCGTCCC
>DASTKF010000018.1:0-6010 GCA_035716065.1 Gaiella sp. | reverse complement strand
GCACGACGAGCGGGTATCCGTCGGCCAGGCGGTAGGCGGACGACTTGTCGATGCAGACTGCGCCGCCCGCGGACGCGACCGGCACGAGCTCCCTGCTCGCCGAGGTGCCGACCGAGAAGAGGAACAGGTCGACGTCGCCGGCCGACAGGGCCTCGGGCGTCGCTTCTTCGACGAGGAGGGTGTCGTCGCCGAACGCGACGTTCGACCCTGCCGTGCGCGTTGACGCGAGCGCGCGGACGTTCCGGTAGCCGCGCTGCGCGAGCAGGCGCAGCGTGACCGCGCCCACGGCACCGGTCGCGCCGACCACGCCGATGCGGGTCCGTGCGTCCATCGTCTTCCTGTTCTAGCCGAAGACGACGAGTCGCTGCCGCCGGCCGGCGGCAGGGACGGGCGGTGTCGCCCGCCGTCTCAGGCGGCGTCGAGCGCCTTGTGCGAGAGCAGCCCGTTCAGCTGTGCCCAGCGGGCGGCCTCGGTGCGGTTCGCGACATCGAGCTTGCGATAGACGTTCGAGAGATGGAACTTGACGGTCTGCTCCGTCACCCACAGCATCCGCGCGAGCTTGGCGTTCGAGTGGCCCTCCGCCACCAGGCGCAGGATCTCCCGCTCCCGGCGCGTCAGGTCGGCCTCTTCTGCCGGGTCCTCGATCTCCGGCGCCGAGGTAACGAGCCGAGCAGTACCTGCCAGGAAGAGCGAGTGATCGAACGCCTGCCGGGCCGCAGACGCGAGATCGTCAGGATGCGCGCCCTTCATCACGTACGCCGACGCCCCCGCCTCGAAGGCCCGCTCGATTGTCTTGCGCCGATCGACCTGCGAGACGACGATCGCGCGCATGTCCTGGAGCTCGGCGCGCGCCTTGGCGATGAGCGTGACGCCGTCCGCCTCCTCGTCCTCGCCGATCACGGCGTCCGTCACGAGCAGGCTCGGACCGAGCCTCCGAATCTCCTCGAGCCCGGCGCGCGCTGTCGTCGCCCGCCCGACCACCTCGACCTGGACACGACCGAGGACGCTGCTGATTCCCTCGATCCAGAGCGGATGCCGATCGCAGACGACAGCTGTGCGGTGCCCATTTGACGACACGTATGTGCCACTTTGTGCCACGTGATCCCTCCCCCGTAAATCGCCGATCTCGCTCCCCCCTTGGAGCTACTAAAGAGGATAGTCAGAATCGGGCAAAAGGCCAACCCCTTCGGGGGGCTTGGCGCGGGATGCCCGTTCGAACGGCCAGGGACGTGGATCAGGCAGGGCGGCGGCCCGCGAGCGCACGCCCGAGCGTGACCTCGTCGGCGTACTCGAGGTCGCCGCCGACCGGGAGGCCGCTCGCGAGCCGCGTCACGCTCACGCGGTCGCGCAGGCGGTCGGCGAGGTAGGCGGCTGTCGCCTCGCCGGTCATCGTCGGGTTCGTCGCGAGCACGACCTCCTCGACGCCGTCCGAGCCGACCCGCTCGAGCAGCAGCTGGATCCGAAGGTCGCCTGGATCGACACCGTCGAGCGGCGACAGCGCCCCGCCGAGCACGTGGTACAGGCCGCGGTACTCGTGGGTCCGCTCGAGGGAGAGAACGTCGACGGGCTGCTCGACGACGCAGATCACCGTGCGGTCGCGGCGCGGGTCGGAGCAGACGCCGCAGAGCTCGTCTTCGGTGAGGTTCCCGCAAGCCGGGCACGCGCGCACGCGCGCCTTGACGTCGGCGATCGCGATGCCGAGCGCGTTCGCCTCGTCGGAAGGCGCTGCGAGGATGTGGAACGCGAGCCGCTGGGCCGTGCGCGTGCCGATTCCGGGCAGCCGCGTGAGCTGCGCGACGAGGTTGTCGACCGCGGGGCTCAGCACGCCGTCACGTTAGCCATCCACGCCGGACAGTCCGGGCCTCTCCCCCGCGTGAAGCGCGCGCACGAGGTCGATCGTGTCCGCCTCTGCGGCGGCCTTGTCCGGCCGGTAGCCCTTGACCCGCGCGAACCGGAGCGCCAGGCCGCCCGGGTAGCGGGAGCTCTCCTGCACGCCGTCGAAGGCCACCTCGACCACGAGCTCGGGACGCACGTGAACGACGTGGCCGTCCCGCTCGGTCGCGAGGTCGAGCAGATGGCCGGTCTGCCAGGCGAGCATCTCGTCCGTCATGCCCTTGAACGTCTTGCCGAGCATCACGAAGCCGCCCTCGGGATCGCGTGCGCCGAGATGGAGGTTGCTCAGCTTGCCCTGCCGGCGGCCGTGGCCCCACTCGGCCGCGAGGACGACGAGGTCGAGCGTGGTTGCCCGCTTTACCTTCACCCAGGCGGCGCGGCGCCGTCCCGCCTCGTAGGGGGCATCGAGCGCCTTCACGACGACGCCCTCGTGCCCGTGGGCGAGCGCGTCCTCGAGGAATCGCTGCGCGTCGTCGGCACCGCCGAGCTCGGCGCGCGGAACCCGAATGGTGTCGGGCACGGCCCGAGCGAGCGCCTCAACGCGTTCTGAGTACGGAGCGTCGAGGATGTCGTCGCCGTCGAGATGCAGGCAGTCGAAGAAGAACGGCGTCAGCGGCAAGCGCTCGGCCTGCGCCTGCATGTCGACGCTGCTGCCGAACCGGCTCATCGAGACCTGGAACGGGTGCGGCCGTCCGTCCGGCCGCAAGGCGATCACCTCGCCGTCGAGGACGATCGCCTCGCTCGGCAGCGCGAGGACGGCATCGACGATCTCGGGCACCCGGTCCGTGACGTCCGCCAGGCTCCTCGTGAACGCGCGAACCTCGGCGCCGAGGCGGTGAACCTGCAGCCGCGCTCCGTCGAGCTTCCACTCCGCGGCCGCGGCGCCGGTGCGCTCGATCGCTGCCGCAACGTCCCCCGCCGTCTGCGCGAGCATCGGCTTGACCGGGCGGAGCACCTCGAGGCGGAACCGTGCGAGGCCGTCGAGGCCCTCGGTGAAAGCCGTGCCCGCGACGGAGGGCAGCTCGCCGGCGAGCATGAGCGCCCGGCGGACGGCCGCCGAAGGCACATCCGCGGCGCGCGCGACCGCCTCGATCATGACGCCCTCCTGCGCCCCCTGTCGTAGCTCCCCGTGGAGCATCGCGCGGAGGAACCGCTGCTCCGGCTCCGTGGCGCGTCCGAACAGCTGAGCCAGCTCGCTCCGCCGGCGCGCCTGCGAGCCCGAGCCCTGCGCCGCGGCGACGCGGCCGAGCACGGCAACTACGTCGAGCAACTCGAGCGACGGAGGCGCGGAGGCGGGTGGGGGGAGGTCGCGAAGGGAGGCCCGGCCCACGCCCATCCGCGGGACGGTCCCGGAGAGATAGGTGACCGCAGCGGGGATCTCGTCCGGTCGTGCGAGCCGCAAGCACGAGGCGAGCGCCTCTACCTTGCCCGAGCGCGCGCTCGTCGCCGCCACCGAGAGCGACGCGCTGACCACATCGTTGAAGAGCACGCCTTCATTCTCGCGGCTGAGGGGAAGGTGCTAGGACCCTCGGGTGGATCGGCTGCGGTCACGGTGGAGCGACCTGAGGAGCGGCCTCTGGCTCCTCCCGGGACTGATCGTCGTCGCGCTCGTGGTTCTCGCCTTCGTCGTGATCCAGGTCGACCACATGCTGGGGGACACCGAGGTCGGCTTCGGAGGGGGCCCCGCGGCTGCGCGCGACGTGCTGGCAGCGATGGCCGGCTCCTTCGTGACCGTCGCCGGCCTCACCTTCTCCCTCACGATCGTCGTGCTGCAGCTTGCGTCGTCCCAGTACAGCCCACGGATCCTGCGGGGGTTTCTCGCCGACCGGATCACGCAGCTCACCGCCGGCGCGTTCATCGGCGTCTTCGCCTACTCGCTCGTCGTTCTCCGGTCGGTGCGGAGCGAACCGAACGCCTTCGTCCCGTCGCTCGGCGTCTCGGTTGCGATCGTCCTCGCCCTGGCGGCGCTCGCGGTGCTCTTCGCCTTCATGGACCACGTCGCCAAGCTGATCCAGGTCTCGAACCTCGCCGCGCGTCTCGGTGCCGAGACATGCGCAGAGCTGGCGCGGACGTCCACCGGCCACGATCCATCGGATGACGCCGAGGCCGAGCGTCGCGTACGTTCCTGGCGCGCGCGAGGCCCTGCCCTGCCCGTGCACGTGTCGCGCGCCGGGTACCTCCGGAGCATCGACGTCGGAACGATCACCGGCCGCCTGGCGGACACGCAGGCTCGCATCGCGTTGCTCGCGCGACCGGGCGACCTGGCGGTCCCGGACGAGCCCGTCGCCGAGGTCTGGTGGGAACCCGGGACGGGCGCGGACGCCGTCACGGCGGCGGTGCTCCGGGCGGTGCACGTCGCGGACGAGCGCGACCTCCGCGACGACCCGGGCTTTGGTGTCCGCCAGCTCGCGGACATCGCGATCCGCGCGCTCTCGCCTGGCATCAACGACCCGACGACCGCGGTGACGTGCGTCGGATACATGAGGGCTGCTCTCGTCGAGGACGCGACGCTCCCGCCGCCGCGACGGGTCGTGGAGCAGGACGGCGTCGAGGTGGTCCTCGCGCGGCGTGCACTCGACCGCGACGCGGCAGCCCTCGTCGAGGTCGCCTACCACGCAAAGCGCGACCCGCGCGCCGCCACAGCGGTGGAGCGGGCGGTCGCCGCAGTCACCGACGCCGCGCGCGCCGCCGGACGTGGCGAGGAGGCGGCGCGGATCTCCGCCGCCCACCGCGAGGCATCGGCCGCCGGCTAGCGACCGCCGTCCGTCGCGCTACATCCCGGGCAGGCCGAGCGCTCCGAGATCCGGGAGCTGCCCGCGCAGCTTTGCCTCGACCGCCCCGGTTGCCGCGCGGAGCGCCTCGTTGGCGGCCGCGAGCACCATGTCAGCGAGCATCTCAGGGTCGTCCGGGTCGACCGCGCGCGGGTCGATGGCGATCTCGAGGAGCTCGCCCGCGCCGTTCGCCTTGACCGTGACCATGCCGCCGCCGGCGGAGGCCTCGCCGATCTCGTTCTTCGCCTCCTCCTGCGCGCGCGCCATCTGCTCCTGCATCTCCTGCGCCTGCTTCATGAGGGCGTTCATGTCGAGCTTCACGATGTCTCCTCCACTTCGGTTGCGTCGAGGTCGGTCTTCAGGAGCGCGATCAGGGTCTGCTCCCCCGCCGGCTCGTCCCCTCCGTCTTCGTCGTCGGGCGGGTGATCTCCGATCACCGTGGCGATCGTGAGCCGTCTGCCCGTGACCTCGTACAGCGCGTCGCGCACGACCGTGAGGTTCTTCGGGTCGTCGACGAGGCCGCGGTGGAAATCAGCGGTCTGCTTGAACGAGAGCGTCAGCGTGTCGTCCTCGAGGGCGGAGGGCGTCGCCTCGGCGAGCAGCGACGCCACGGGGATGGAGCGCTCCTTGACCGCCGGCAGCACGCTTCGCGTCCAGGCGTCGTGAACCTGGTCGAAGGTCAGCTCATGGGACGGAGGCTCGGCGGGCCGAGCCTCGTCCTCGGCAGGTGCCGGGCCCGCCGCGGGCGCGGGAACGGGGGAGGGGCCCCACGACTCCGCGGCGGGAGCACCGGCATGCACACGGGATTCCAGCACCTCGACCCGATGGACAAGTGATTCGCGGGCGAGATCTGCCTGCGGCCGGGTCACCTTGACGAGCGCGAGCTCGAGCGGCAGCCGGGGATCGCCACCCTGCCGCTCGTCCTCGATGACGACGGCGAGCAGGTCGACGAGGCGCACGACGGTCGGCTCCGGAAGCTGGTTCGCCTGCTCGCGCAGCCGATCGCGCGACTCCTCGGTGAGCGGCAGCGAGTCGGGCACGTGGCCCATGTGCTGGACCAGCAACAGCTGGCGGAGATGCTCGAGAAGCTCCCGGGTCAGTTGTCCGAGGTCCTGGCCCCGCTCGGAGATCTCCTCGATCAGCACGAGCGCGCCCGCGACGTCGCGATCGACGATCGTGTCGCAGAGCCGGAACAGCGTGTCCTCCTCCACGGCGGTGCCGAGCTGGAGGACGTCCTGGACGGTGATCTTCCTCTCCGTCGCGGCGGACAGCTGGTCGAGGGTCGAGATCGCGTCCCGGAACGAGCCACCGGCACCTCGCGCGATCAGGGACAGCGCCGAGTCGGG
>DASTKF010000017.1:0-6655 GCA_035716065.1 Gaiella sp. | reverse complement strand
CGCCGCCGGCCTCGCCGCCCTCGGGGCCGAGGTCGACGATCCAGTCGGCCTGCTTGATCACGTCGAGGTTGTGCTCGATCACGAGCACGGTGTTCCCGGAGTCGACGAGCCGCTGGAGCACCTCGAGCAGCTTCTCGATGTCTGCGAAGTGGAGGCCGGTCGTCGGCTCGTCGAGGATGTAGAGCGTCTTGCCGGTCGCGATCTTCGAGAGCTCGGCGGCGAGCTTCACGCGCTGCGCCTCGCCGCCCGAGAGCGTCGTCGCGGGCTGGCCGAGCCGGATGTAGTCGAGCCCGACGTCGTGCAGCGTCTGCAGGCGCCGGCGGATCTTCGGGATCTTCGCGAAGAACTCGAGCGCCTCCTCGACGGACATCTCGAGCACGTCCGCGATCGACTTGCCCTTGAACCGCACCTCGAGGGTCTCGCGGTTGTAGCGGCGCCCGTGACACGTCTCGCACGGCACGTAGACGTCCGGCAGGAAGTGCATCTCGATCTTGATCTGGCCGTCGCCCTTGCACGTCTCGCACCGACCGCCGCGGACGTTGAACGAGAAGCGCCCCGGCTTGTAGCCACGCACCTTCGCCTCCGGCGTCAGCGAGTAGAGCTCGCGCACGTGCGTGAAGAGGTCGGTGTACGTCGCGGGGTTCGAGCGCGGTGTCCGGCCGATCGGCGTCTGGTCGATCTCGATCACCTTGTCGAAGCAGTCGATGCCCTCGACGGCGTCGTGGGCGCCCGGCTTCGTCCGCGTCTTCGAGAGCCGGTTCGCGAGCGCCTTGTAGACGATCTCGTTGACGAGGGTCGACTTGCCCGAGCCGGAGACGCCCGTGACGCAGACGAGCTTCGCGACCGGGAACTCGACGTCGACGTCCTTGAGGTTGTGCTCGCGTGCGCCGACGACGCGGAACCACCCGTCGTCCGCGGTACGCCGCTCGGGCACGACGATCGCGCGCCTGCCCGAGAGGAAGTCGCCGGTGACCGAGCGCGGGTGGCCGATCACGTCGTCCGCCGTGCCCTCCGCGACGACCTCGCCACCGTGCTCGCCGGCGCCCGGCCCCATGTCGACGAGCCAGTCCGCGTCGCGCATCATCTGCTCGTCGTGCTCGACGACGAGCACGGTGTTGCCGAGGTCGCGGAGCCGCTCCAGCGTCCCGATCAGACGGCCGTTGTCCCGCTGGTGGAGCCCGATCGAGGGCTCGTCGAGGATGTAGAGGACGCCGACGAGCTGCGAGCCGATCTGCGTCGCCAGCCGGAGCCGCTGCGCCTCGCCGCCCGAGAGCGTGCGGGCGGCGCGGTCGAGGTTCAGGTAGCCGACCCCCACGTCGTCGAGGAACGTGAGCCGCTCGCGGATCTCCTTCAGGATCCGGCGGCCGATCAGCGCCTCGGTCGGCGTCAGCTCGAGTGCGTCGATGGAGCGGAGCGCCGCCGTCACGGAGAGCCGCGAGAACTCGTAGATCGATCTTTCGCCGACGGTGACGGCGAGCACCTCGGGCTTGAGCCGCGCGCCGTGGCACACGGGGCACGGCCGCATCGACATGTACTCCTCGATGCGCTCGCGCTGCTGGCTCGAGTCGGTCTCGCGGTACCGGCGCTGGAGGTTTGCCAGGAGCCCCTCGAACGCCATCGTGTACTGGCGCTTGCGCCCCATCCGGTTCTTGTAGGTGACGAGGATCCGGTCGCCGCCGGTGCCGTGCAGGAAGCGGTCCTGCTCCTCGCGCTCGAGCTCCCGCCACGGCGTGTGCAGGTCAATCTCGTAGCGGTCGGCGACCGCCTTGATGACCGACTCGTAGAAGCCCTGGCCGCCGAGCGACCACGGCACGAGCGCGCCCTCCTCGACCGAGAGGCTCGGGTCGGGGACGAGCAGGTCTGGGTCGATCTCGAGCTGGGAGCCGAGCCCGGTGCAGCGCGGGCAGGCGCCATGGGGCGCGTTGAAGGAGAAGATCCGCGGCTCGAGCTCCGGGAGCGAGACGCCGTGCTCCGGGCACGCGAAGTTCTCGCTGTAGAGATAGGTGTCGCCGTCGACCACCGCGACCTGGACGAGCCCCTCGGCAAGGCTCGTGGCGGTCTCGATCGACTGCGTGAGGCGCTGGCGGAGGTCGGGCTTCATCACGAGGCGGTCGACGACGACCTCGATCGTGTGCTTGAACTTCTTGTCGAGGACGATCTCCTCCTCGAGCAGCCGCTGCTCGCCGTCGACCTTGACCCGCGTGAAGCCGTCGCGGCGGAGCTCCTCGAGGACGTCGCGGAACTCGCCCTTGCGCCCGCGGACGATCGGCGCGTCGACCGTGAACTTCGTCCCCTCCGGCAGCGCGAGCACCTGCTCGACGATCTGGTCGAGGCTCTGTCCGGCGATCGGTCGCCCGCAGATCGGGCAGTGCGGCCGTCCGACGCGCGCATACAGGAGACGCAGGTAGTCGTAGATCTCGGTGACCGTGCCCACGGTCGAGCGCGGGTTGCGGGACGTCGTCTTCTGGTCGATCGAGATCGCCGGCGAGAGCCCGTCGATCGAGTCGACGTCGGGCTTCTCCATCATCTGCAGGAACTGGCGCGCGTACGCGGAGAGCGACTCCACGTAGCGGCGCTGTCCCTCCGCGTAGATCGTGTCGAACGCGAGCGACGACTTGCCCGAGCCCGAGAGCCCGGTCACGCAGACGAGCGCGTTGCGCGGCAACGCGACGGTGACGTTCTTCAGGTTGTGCTCGCGAGCGCCGTGGACGACGAGCTGGTCGGCGGACATACGGCGTCAAGTCTATCGGGAGAACATACGTTCGTCCACGCCTTCCGCATCGCCTGCGCGCCCGGTGTTAGTCGCCGATTGGACCGGGCTGCGACGGTGACCGCATCGCTCGAAGAAAGACAAAGGAGGAAAGATGCGACGCATCGTGATCACGATGAGCGCTGTCGTTGTCGTGCTCGCGACGGCACTCGCCGGAGCAAGCCCGATCCTCGCCGACGAGCCCCCGCCCACGGACCTCGTGATCGGCTACCCGCCCGCCTGCGACGACCCAGACGCGATCTCCAACTCCGGTGTGGAATGCGCCGGGATCGAGCCCGTCGAGGCTCTCGGGCCGATCGCGCCGGAGATTCAGGCGGCCGCGGAGGCTACCGCCCGGGCCGACAACGCGCTCGTCGCCGCGGACGGGCCGGAGGCGCTCCGCAGGAATTGCCGTTTCCACGCCGAGGTCTCCATGTACGCCCCCGAAGATTGGCGTCGACTCGGACAGAGCCTCGCCGCGGAGGCGTCGCACTGCGCCGACTACACCATCGCCCTTCCCGCAATCGCAGGGAACAAGACTCAGCCACGCGCTGACGAGGCATGGCGAATTCGGGCCCTCGGCCCGCGCTTCCATGCCGCGGCGGAGGCACATCTCGGTGGTTGGCAGACGTGGGTTACGACGAACAACAAGACGTGGATCCAAGCCGGTCAGGAGTTCCGTAGGCGGATGGCGATCGCCGGCTACGACGTCGCGCTCGGCGACACCTGGGCACTCAACGAGGTTCCGGCAGCGGTCAGGCAGGGTGCGGGTCAGAGCCGCCGCAACCTGCTCGACTTCCTGCACGGCCTCTACGAGGGTGACGGCACGGCACCGACCAACGGTCTCGTTTTCGTCGCGGGCTTCGGGCAGCGCACCCAGAACCTGTCCGTCTACCTCTCGAACATGAGGGGCTGGCTCGCCGACTCCGGGTTCTGGACGGAGGCGGACGCATACGTCCGCTTCTGGGCCCAGGAGGTATACGGCGACGTCCGCTCGTGGGGCGTTCCAGATGCGCCGGGGATGACGCGAGCGCAGCATCTCGCCGCGTACCTCATGCACCCACTGACGCTGGCACGCGCCGGCGGCGAACGAACGGCGTCGGCCGAGGCATTCCTGCGGCGGACGTACCTCCCGCTGGCGAATGCAGCGTGGAAGTGGCAGTCCAGCTTCGGCTTCACCGATGTGGACCACCTGCTCATGCAGCATTTCATCTCCGAGCAGGTGTTCGCCATCCGGCACGACGCGGGCACGCACCCCGCCGAGGGACCGGAGGGCCGGCTGGGGTTCGCGTGGGTGCCCGAGCCGCGCGGCGAAATCGACTTCCAGGCGAAGACGGCGGTACTGCAGCAACGGCTCGCATCCGCGCTGGCGAACGCCTACGCGCAGGGAGGCAGCTCGCAGATGGGCGCGTGCGGCCCGCCCGGCGACCACGTCTGGTGCGAAGGCTCCTACGAGGGAGCGTTGTTCAACGATGGCTGGGACGTCTTCTCGAGCCCCTGGACGTAGACGGCCGACGTACGAATCAACCATCCGGTGCCCGGAGTCGAGTCGGGCACCGGACGCCCGACGCCGTTGTCAGGCCTTGCGGGCCCAGCGGCCGAAGACGAGGCCGCCGAGGGTGAAGCCGAGACCGAACGTGCCGACGGCGAACGCTCCGATCGCGACGCCCTTGCGCCACACCGCCATCTGCTGCCAGCGGCCGATCGCCTCGCGCTCCTGCTCGGTCAGCTCCTCCCCGCGCCGCTGCTTGCGCAGCGCGCCACCGGCCTGGAGGCCGAGATAGAGGTCGTCGAAGATCTCGGGGCCGTCGGACACGCTGCGAGTGTATAGCCTCCTTCGGCTCGTGCCCTCCGCGTCAGGCCCGCCACCCGTCGTCGCCGCCTTCGACGTGGACGGCACGCTCACGATCGGCGACTGCGTGACGCCGTTCCTTCGCCGGGCCGCGGGAAGGCGGCTGTGGACGACGCTGCTCCGGCATCCGCTGGCGCTCGTGGCGTCCGCGGCGCATCGCGACCGTGACCGGCTCAAGGAGCTCGCCTGCAGCGCCCTCCGCGGAATCGAAGCGACGGAGATAGAGCAGCTCGGAAGAGCCTTCGCCCGCGAGGTCGGGGAGGAGCGAATGCGCGACGACACGGTCGCGCGCCTCCGTCGGCATCGTGAGCTCGGACACACGGTGATCCTGGCGTCGGCGTCCCTCGATCCCTACCTCATGCCACTGGGTAGCTCGCTCGGGGTCGACGCCGTCGTCTGCACGGTGCTCGAGCGAGGACTGGACGGTCGGCTCACCGGGCGGCTCGTCGGCGCGAACTGCCGCGGCGCGGAGAAGGCCCGACGCGTCCAGGAGTGGCTCCGGGAGAACGGTCTTGCCGACGCGGAGCTCTGGGCGTACGGAGACTCGTCGGGCGACGACGAGCTCCTCGCCCTCGCAGACCATCCGCTGCGCGTCGACGGGATCCGCGTCGGTCCCGAGCCGCGGTAGCGGAGCCCACGCCAGAACCGTCTACGATGGGCGGGCGGTGACAGATCCTCTTTCCACGCTTCGCGACGAGCTCGCGCAGGTCGTCGACCTTGGCGTCGCGGCCCGCGTCCTCGAGTGGGACCAGCTCGTGATGATGCCCCGCGGGGGTGCGACGACCCGTGCCGAGGGGCTCGCGACGCTCCATCGCCTCGCCCACGAGATGTTCGTGCGCGACGAGATCGGCGAGCTGCTCGATCGTCTCGAGCCCGAGGTGGCGGATCTCGACCCGGACTCGGACGACGCATGCCTCGTCGCGGTCACGCGCAGGGACTGGGACAAGGCGCGACGCGTGCCGCCGGCGCTGCAGGGCGAGATGACGAAGCTCGGGTCGGAGGCGATGGAGGCATGGGCAGAAGCCCGGGCGAACGACGACTACGCGAGCTTCCGGCCGTGGCTCGACCGCACCCTCGAGCTGAAGCAGCGCTACATCGACTGCTTCCCTGCGACGGACGACCCGTACGACGTGCTCCTCGACGACTTCGAGCCGGGCATGCAGACCCACGAGGTGCGGCGCGTGTTCGAGCGCCTCGAGCCCGCGCTCCGCGAGCTCACCGCCGCCTCGGCCGACGAAGAGTCCGAGCCGTTCCTCTCGGGACCGTACCCGCAGGAGGCGCAGCACGAGCTCTCGCTCGAGGTGGCCCGCGCGTTCGGTGCCGCCGACGAGTACTTCCGGCTCGACCCGACCGTGCATCCGTTCTGCCTTTCGTTCGCGACGCGCGACATCCGCCTGACGACCCGCTACGCCGAGGACGACCTGCACGGGAACTCGCTCTTCTCGACGATGCACGAGGTCGGACACGGCCTCTACGAGCACGGCGGCGACGCGGCGCTCGACCGGACGCCGCTCGCGACGGGCTGCTCGTCGGCGCTGCACGAGTCGCAGAGCCGCCTCTGGGAGAACGTGATCGGCCGCTCGCTGCCGTTCTGGCGCTGGTTCTACCCCCGCTTCCGCAACGCGTTCGGCGATGCGCTGCACGACGTGCCGCTCGAGCGGTTCCATCGCGCAGTCAATCGTCCCCGGCCCTCGTTCATCCGCGTCGACGCAGACGAGACGACGTACGGGCTGCACATCATCCTCCGCTTCTCACTCGAGCAGGAGCTCCTCTTCGGCGGCCTGTCCACCGCCGACGTGCCCGAGGCATGGAACACGCGGATGGAGGAGCTCGTCGGCGTCCGCCCGCCGAACGACCGGGTCGGCTGCCTGCAGGACGTCCACTGGTCGGGCGGCATGTTCGGGTACTTCCCGACGTACCAGCTCGGGAACGTCCTCTCGGCGCAGATCTGGGAGCGGCTCGTGAGCGACCTCCCGGACGCCTACGAGCGCGTCGAGCAGGGATCGTTCGGCGAGATCTACGAGTGGCTCCGAGAGCATCTCTATCGACATGGG
>DASTKF010000016.1:0-4292 GCA_035716065.1 Gaiella sp. | reverse complement strand
CATGGTCGCGATGCAGCACGGCCGCGCGGCGGCGCTCGAGTTCACGCTCGGTGGGAGCCGGGACGGTCTCGTCCAGGCGTACCGGCTGCGCGTCGTCCAGGATGCCGGCGCCTACCCGGGGCTCGGCGCCATCCTGCCCGGTTTCACCGCGATGATGTCGAGCGGCGTCTACCGGATCCCGAAGATCGAGGCGGACACGGTCAGCGTCGTCACGAACACGACCCCGACGGGACCGTTCCGCGGCGCTGGACGACCCGAGGCGACGCAGGCGATCGAGCGCGCGATGGACATGTTCGCGGCCGAGCTCGGTCTCGACCCGGCCGACGTGCGCCGGCGCAACCTCTACCCGCCGGACGCGTTCCCCCTGACGACCGCCTCGGGCGCCGGCTACGACTCGGGCGACTACGGGCGCGCGCTCGACCTCGCGCTCGAGACCGCGGGCTACGAGGCGCTGCGCGAGGAGCAGCAGCGCCGCCGCGAGTCCGGCGACGCGCGCGCGCTCGGCATCGGCGTCAGCGTCTACGTGGAGATCACGAACGGCCTCGTCGAGCCGGAGCTCGGCGACGTCGAGATCACGCCTGACGGAGAGGCCGTGCTGCGGACCGGCTCGTTCTCGCACGGGCAGGGCCACGAGACGACGTTCGCGATGATCGTCGCGGATAGGCTCGGTCTGCCGGTCGAGGCCGTCCGCGTGATCAAGGGCGACACCGACGAGGTCTCGCAGGGCACGGGCACGTACGGCTCGAAGTCGACCCAGATCGGCGGAGCCGCCGCGCGGCAGGCGGCCGAGGTCGTCGTGGAGCGGGCCCGGGTGCTCGCCTCCGAGCAGCTCGAGGCGAGCGCCGACGACATCGTCCTCGACGCCGAGCGGGGCGGCTTCCACGTCGTCGGCTCGCCGACGCCGGTGCTCACGTGGAAGGAGCTCGCCGCCGCAGCAGACGCGGAGGGAAGGCTCGCAGAGCTGCGTGCCGCCGAGATCTTCAAGGCCGACGCGCCGACGTTCCCGTTCGGGGCCCACGTCGCCGCCGTCGAGGTCGACACCGAGACCGGCGAGGTCGAGCTCCGGCGCCTCGTCGCGGTCGACGACGCGGGCAACATCGTGAACCCGCTGATCGCCGAGGGGCAGGTGCACGGCGGCGTCGCGGCGGGGGTCGGGCAGGCGCTCTTCGAGGAGTTCGCGTACGACGAGGAAGGCAATCCGCTGACGGCGTCGTTCCTCGGGTACGCGTTCGCGTCGGCGGCCGAGCTTCCGTCGTGGGACGTCGTCGAGATGGAGACGCCGACGCCGCTCAACGCGCTCGGCGCCAAGGGGATCGGCGAGTCGGGCACGGTCGGCTCCACGCCAGCGGTGCAGAGCGCGGTCGCGGATGCGCTCGCGCCGTTCGGCGTCCGGCACGTCGAGATGCCGGCGAACGGCGAGCGCGTCTGGCGCGCGCTGCAGGCCGCGCGAGCCTAGACACGCATCCGCTTCGACGTTCCTGCCGCGCGACCCGTGCTCGTCCCAGATGGCGGAACGGTGTCTTGACAAGTAGACGCACGCAGACGTAGCGTTGGTGGCGCGTGCTGAACCCGTTGGAGGACACGTGCTGACGGCCGCGCGGCGACCCGCTGCCGGGGTATCGGGACCCGCAGAACGGGTGGCCTGAGCCGGCCGATGGCGTCGGCGACACAGGAGACGGCGGCCGGACACCTGCCCGGGCCCGAGCCCGCGGCGCCGGAGGCCGGCGGTCGTCGCCTCTCCGGGATACTCGTCTTCGTGCTGTCGTTTGCCTTCGCGATGGCCTTCTGGCAGGTGTTCTCCGCGAGCGGCGTGGTGCGCGAGCAGGACCTGCCCTCGATGACGGCGACCATGGGCGAGCTCTGGGGGCTCGTCCAGACGGGGAGCTTCTGGGCCGCGTTTCTCCAGACCGCGCGTGGCTGGGCCATCGGGCTCGGGCTCGCGACGCTGCTCGCGGTTCCCATCGGCTTCGTGCTCGGGCTCAGCGACCTCGCCGGGCGCGCCTTCCGCGTCCCGGTCGAGTTCCTCCGGCCGATCCCCTCCGCGGCGCTCATTCCCCTGCTCTTCCTGACGCTCGGCCCGACGCTCGAGAGCGAGGTCTTCCTGGCCGCCTTCGGCGCCTTCTGGCCGATTCTCGTGCAGACCATGTACGGCGTCCGCGACGTCGACCCCGTGGCGATCGACACTGCGCGCTCCTTCGGCGTGCCGACGCGCGAGCGCCTCTGGCGCATCACGCTGCCGAGCGCGGTGCCGTACATCGCGACGGGAATGCGCATCGCGTCGGCGGTTGCGCTGATTCTCGCGTTCACCGCGGAGCTCTTCATGGGCACTCCGGGGCTCGGGAAGCTCCTCAACTACGCGCAGTCCTACGGTCTCACGACCCAGCTGTACGCCCTTGCGCTCGCCACCGGCGTGCTCGGGGTCTGCACGCACGTCCTGTTCACAGCGGCGGAGCGCCGCGCTCTACGTTGGCATCCCTCGCAGCGGGGGGAGGCGGCGTGAGGGGCCGCGGCTACGAGACGGTGAAGGTGGCGGCCGAGATCGCCGTCCCGATCGCGATCGTCGTGATCTGGGAGCTCTGGGCGCGCTCGGCGGACAGCCAGTTCTGGCCGCCGCCGTCGAAGATCCTGCAGGAGTTCAACGACCTCTGGGTGTTCGAGCAGTTCCGGAGCGACGTCGTCCCGAGCCTGATGCGCATCCTGCTCGGGTTCGGGATCGGCTCGGCGATCGGCGTCGCGATCGGCGTCCCGCTCGGGATGTCGCTGTGGGCCCGGAAGTTCGCGATGCCGCACATCGAGTACTGGCGGGCGATGCCACCGCCCGCGCTTCTGCCGATCTCGGTGCTCCTGCTCCACTCGATCGGGAACCTGCAGAAGGTCTCGTTCATCGCGTTCTTCTGCATCTTCCCGGTGTTGCTGAACACGATCGACGGCGTCCGCGGCCTCGACCCGACGCTCGTCGACACCGCGCGCGCCTACGGCATCCCGGCCCACGAGCGGATCCGGCGCATCGTGCTGCCCGCCGCCTTCCCGCAGATCTCCGCGGGAATGCGAATCAGCCTCTCGCTCGCCGTGATCATCATGGTCGTCGCCGAGTACTTCTCGTCGACGAGCGGTGTCGGCTACGTGCTGCTCATCTCGAAGAACACGTTCCAGCTCGGGCCGATGTGGGCCGCGATCCTCCTCATCGGCGTCATCGGCTACGTCCTCAACCTCGCCTACCTGCTCGCGGAGCGGCGCATGCTCGCGTGGCACCGTGGGTGGCGGGCGGCGACCCCCCAGTAGCCGACCGTGCTCGAGATCCGCGACGTCGCGAAGTCCTACGGCTCCGGGAGCAAGGTCACGCACGCGCTCCGGAGCATCTCGTTCTCGATCGCCGAGCGGGAGCTCGTCTGCGTCGTCGGCCCCTCGGGCTGCGGCAAGACGACGCTGCTCAAGTGCATCGCCGGCCTGCTGCGCCCGACGCGCGGCGATGTCCTGCTGCACGGGGAGCTGGTGACCGCGCCTCCGGAGGAGATGGCGGTCGTGTTTCAGGACTACAACCGCTCGCTGATGCCCTGGTCGACGGTGCGCAACAACGTCCTCTTGCCGCTTCGCCACAAGAAGCTGGCGCGGGAGGAGCGGACGAGGCTCGTGGAGGAGGCCCTCGAAGCGGTCGGGCTCACGCGGTTCATCGACCACTATCCCTGGCAGCTCTCGGGCGGCATGCAGCAGCGCGTCGCGATTGCGCGCGCGCTCGCCTACCAGCCTTCGATCCTGCTGATGGACGAGCCCTTCGCGTCGGTCGACGCGCAGACGCGCGGCGATCTCGAGGATCTCGTGCTCCGCGTCCGGGACGAATTCGGGATCACGATCCTCTTCGTGACGCACGACATCGACGAGTCCGTCTATCTCTCCGACAGGATCGTCGTCCTAACCCATGCGCCGACCGTCGTGAAGGAGGTGGTCGGCGTGGAGCTTCCCTCGCCGCGCGACCAGATCGCGACGAAGGAGCTTTCGGAGTTCGCCTCCCAGCGCGCGTACGTCTACCGGCTCATCAAGCACGACACCACGGCCCCGGATCCGTCGACGCTCGTCGGCGAAGGGCTCCACGAGTAGGAAGGAGAAGGGATGAAGACAACCGGAGCGAGGCAACGCAGCCGTGCGGTGATCGTGGGCTGCGCGATCCTTCTCGTCGCGGCCCTGTTCGCCGGCGGCGCCACCGGCGCCCCTGCGAAATCGCAGGCGACAAGCCTCACCGTCGGGGTGCTCCCGATCGCCAACACGCTGCCCCTCGACCTCGGCATCAAGAAGGG
>DASTKF010000015.1:0-2435 GCA_035716065.1 Gaiella sp. | reverse complement strand
CTCGTCGTCCGGACGCCGATCACCGGCGAGGAGATCGCGCGCGTTGCCCGGACGAGCGAGGGGGAGACGGACGCCGCAGTCGCGCGCGCCGTCGCAGCCTTCGGGGCCTGGCGCGACGTGCCCGCGCCTCGCCGCGGGGAGCTCGTTCGGCTGCTCGGCGAGGAGCTGCGCCGCGAGAAGGAGGCGCTCGGCGCGCTCGTCACCCTCGAGGTCGGGAAGATCGCGCAGGAGGGCCTCGGCGAGGTCCAGGAGATGATCGACATCTGCGACTTCGCAGTCGGGCTGTCGCGCCAGCTCTATGGGAAGTCGATCGCCTCCGAGCGCCCGGGTCACCGCCTCACGGAGACGTGGCACCCCCTCGGGCCGGTCGCCGTGATCAGCGCCTTCAACTTCCCGGTCGCCGTGTGGAGCTGGAACGCCGCGCTCGCGCTCGTCTGCGGAGACCCGGTGATCTGGAAGCCGTCCGAGCGCACGCCCTTGACGGCGATCGCGACGACCTCGCTCCTCCGTCGGGCCGCCGATCGCTTCGGCGACGTGCCGGACGGGCTTTTCGAGCTCGTGCTCGGCGGCGCCGACCGTGCGGTGCAGCTCGCCGAGGACGAGCGTATCGCGCTCGTCTCCGCGACGGGCTCGACGGCGATGGGGAAGGCGATCGCGCCACGTATCTCGGCGCGTCTCGGGCGGTCGCTGCTCGAGCTCGGGGGCAACAACGCCGCGATCGTCGCACCGAGCGCCGATCTCGATCTCGTCGTCCGCGCGGTGCTGTTCGCCGCCGTCGGGACGGCGGGCCAGCGCTGCACGTCACTGCGGCGCCTGATCGTCCACGAGTCCGTCGCGGATGATCTCGTCGACCGCCTCGCCGCGGCGTACCGGAGCGTTCCGATCGGCGATCCCCGCGACGAGGGCACCCTGGTCGGCCCGCTCGTCACGGGCGAGGCGTTCGGACGGATGGAGGCGGCTCTCGGCCAGGCACGCGACGAGGGCGGCGAGGTGGTTGTCGGAGGCGACCGCGCGCACGCCGAGCGGTGGCCCGACGCCTGGTACGCGGAGCCGACAATCGTCCGCATGCCGGCGCAGTCCGACATTGTCGCCCGGGAGACCTTCGCGCCGATCCTCTACGTCCTCACCTTCGCCGAGCTCGACGAGGCGCTCGCGCTCCAGAACGGCGTTCCGCAGGGCCTGGCCTCGTCGATCTTCACCACCGACCTCCGCGAGGCCGAGCGGTTCCTCGCGGCAGCCGGATCGGACTGCGGCATCGCGAACGTCAACATCGGCCCGAGCGGGGCGGAGATCGGCGGGGCGTTCGGGGGCGAGAAGGAGACCGGCGGCGGCCGCGAGTCGGGGTCGGATGCGTGGCGCACCTACATGCGCCGGCAGACCGCGACGGTGAACTTCACGAACGAGCTGCCGCTCGCGCAGGGCATCCGCTTCGACGTCTGACCCGCGCGACGACGCGGGCGCCGTGTCTGGACACCGGCGCGGCGGGCTGATATATCAGCCCGCGTGACCGGCAACGGCCGAGTCGGCGAGCCCCTCATCGCGGCGTCGGGGATCTGGAAGATCTTCGGGCCGAAGGCGGAGCGCATCCTGGGGACGCCTGACGCCGAGCTTGCCCGCGCGGAGCTGCGCGCGAAGACCGGCTGCGTCGCCGCCGTCCGGGACGTGTCGTTCGACGTCTGGCCGGGCGAGGTGTTCGTCGTGATGGGGCTCTCGGGCTCGGGAAAGTCGACGCTCGTCCGCACGCTGATCAGGCTGATCGAGCCGACGGCGGGCGCGATCCGGATCGGCGGTCAGGACGTGACGGCGGCAAGCGCGGCCGAGCTGCGCGAGCTGCGGCGCCACTCGGTCTCGATGGTCTTCCAGCACTTCGGCCTGCTTGCGCACCGGCGCGTGATCGACAACGTCGCTTTCGGGCTCGAGATCCGCGGGATGCCGAAAGGGGAGCGGCTCGCCCGTGCCCGCGAGCTGCTCGAGCTCGTCGGCCTGGAGGACGTGGAGCAGCAGTTCCCCGACCAGCTGTCCGGCGGGATGCAGCAGCGTGTCGGCGTCGCGCGCGCGTTCGCGACCAACCCGGCGGTGATGCTCTACGACGAGCCGTTCAGCGCACTCGACCCGCTCATCCGCCGCGACATGCAGGACGAGGTCTGCCGGCTCCAGGAGGAGACGGGGCAGACGATGGTCTTCATCACACACGATCTGCCCGAGGCACTCCGTCTCGGGGACCGGATCGCGATCATGCGCGACGGAGCGATCGTCCAGCTCGGCACGCCGGAGGAGGTCGTCGGCTCGCCCGCGGACGACTACGTGGCGAACTTCGTGCGCGACGTCCCACGCAGCCACGTCCTCACGCTGCGCTGGATCATGCGAGACGCGGCGCCGGGCGAGGAGGTCGGGCCGCCCCTCGACGTGACGATGACGATCAAGGAGGCGATCCC
>DASTKF010000014.1:0-2764 GCA_035716065.1 Gaiella sp. | reverse complement strand
CTGTCGGAGCTCGACGCCGACCGCCGCCGCGTCCTCAGCGACCGCCTCGGCGCGAGCGGCCAGACACTCGTGACGGCAACCGGCCCGGAGGCGCTTCCGCTCGCGCCGGCGCAGCTCCTGGTCGTCACTCCCGGCTCGGTCGAATCGGGCTGATGGAGCGACTGGACGGATCGGTGCGCCGCGCGCTGCGAGGCGCGGGCGTGCCCGACGCCGGGGTGCTCGCCGCGACGACGCGCGCGTGGCCGAACGCGGTCGGGCCTGCCATCGCCCGGGCGGCGTGGCCGCAGCGGGTGGCGCGCGACGGCACGCTCCACGTCACCGCCGAGTCCTCGACCTGGGCGTTCGAGCTCGGCCGGCTGGAGGAGGAGATCCGCGCGAAGCTCCGGGCCGAGCTCGGCGACGTGACTCCTCCGGCGCTGCGGTTCGCGCCGGGCCCGGTGCCCTCTCCGGGAGCCGAGGAGCGCGAGCCGCCGGCGGTCGCTCCACCGACCCCCGAAGACGACGCGCGAGCGGCCTCGCTGACGGCCGGGATCGACGATCCGGAGCTCCGCGAGGCCGTCCGTCGCGCCGCTGCCGCGAGCCTCTCTGCGTTCCGCGACGGCCGCACTGTCTGATATACTTCACCAACGCCGCAAAACCCCTGTTTTGCAGGCTTTTTTCTCTTCAGGAGGGCCGTGACGGAGACCGCTTACACCGGAAAGGACATCACTGTTCTCGAGGGGCTCGAGCCGGTCCGGCTGAGGCCCGGGATGTACATCGGCTCGACCGGTTCACGGGGCCTCCATCACCTGGTCTACGAGGTCGTCGACAACGCCGTCGACGAGGCGCTCGCGGGCCGCAACGACTTCGTCGAGGTGCGGCTGCACCCCGACCACTCGGTGACAGTCGTCGACCACGGCGCCGGAATTCCCATCGACCTGATCGAGGATCAGGACCTCTCGGCGCTCACCGTCGTGCTCACGAAGCTGCACGCGGGCGGCAAGTTCGGCGGTGACGGCTACAAGGTCTCCGGCGGCCTCCACGGCGTCGGTGTCTCGGTCGTCAACGCGCTCTCCGAGTGGCTCGTCGCCGAGGTGCGGCGCGACGGGAAGGTCTACCGGCAGGAGTTCGCGCGCGGCAACCCGGTGACCGACGTCGACGTGACCGGCACGACGGACGAGAGTGATACGGGGACGACCATCTCGTTCCTGCCGGACGCGGAGATCTTCGAGGAGCTCGACTTCTCGCGCGAGACCCTCCGGCAGCGTCTCCGCGAAACCGCGTTCCTGACGCGGGGGCTCCGCATCCGCTTCGCCGACGACCGCAGCGGCGAGTGGTCGGAGGAGTTCCACTACGAGGGTGGCATCCGCGACTTCGTCAAGCACGTCAATGCCGAGAAGGACCCGATCCACCCGTCGATCGCCTACTTCGAGGCCGACGACGAGCAGGGCCGCGGCTCGGTCGAGATCGCGCTCCAGTGGAACGCGAAGTACACGACCGACACCGTCTTCTCGTTCGCGAACAACATCAACACGATCGAGGGCGGCTCGCACCGGTCGGGCTTCGACGCCGCGCTGACGTCGACGATCAACAAGTTCGCCCGTGACGAGGGTCAGCTCAAGGAGAAGGAGGCGAACCTGGAGGGCGACGACGTCCGCGAAGGCCTCGCCGCGGTGATCTCGCTGAAGCTCCGCGAGCCGCAGTTCGAGGGCCAGACGAAGACGAAGCTCGGCAACCCCTGGGTGCGCGGCTTCGTGCAGCAGGTCGTCAACCAGAAGCTTGCCGAGTTCCTCCACGAGCACCCGAACGAACGCAAGAAGATCATCTCGAAGGCGATCGACGCGGCCCGCGCGCGGCAGGCGGCCCGCAAGGCTCGCGAGGTCTCGCGGAAGGGCGCGCTCGCCGGCGGCGGCCTCCCCGGCCGGCTCGCCGACTGCCAGTCGGCCGACCCCGAGAGCTGCGAGCTCTACCTCGTCGAGGGCAACTCGGCGGGCGGCTCCGCGGTCGACGCCCGCGACAAGAACTTCCAGGCGATCCTCCCGCTCCGCGGCAAGGTCATCAACTCGGAGAAGAACCGGATCAACAAGGTCCTCTCGAACCTCGAGATCCAGTCGATCGTGACCGCGATCGGCGCGGGGATCGGCCCCGAGTTCGACATCGAGAAGCTCCGCTACCACCGGATCATCGTCATGACCGACGCCGACGTCGACGGCTCGCACATCCGCACGCTGCTGCTGACGTTCTTCTTCCGCCAGATGAAGGAGCTCGTCGAGCGCGGCCACGTCTACGCCGCCGTCCCGCCGCTCTACCGCGTCAAGATCGGGAACCAGGAGCGCTTCATCGAGAAGGAGGTGCACTTCGAGGAGCTGCTCGTCCGCGAGCGTGCGAAGGACACCGAGGTGACCGACCGCAACGGCCAGTCGTTCAAGGTCACGGAGGCCCGCCATCAGCGGCTCGTGCGGGCCCTCACGGAGCTCGACGGCTGGATGTCGCGGCTCCGCGCCGACCACGGCGCGACCGCGGCCGACTTCGTGATCCAGCATCGCCTCGCAGAGCACGAGGCGTCGACCCTCGAGGAGGTCGAGCGCCTGCTGCCGTCTCTCGGGGACGAGGAGTACGACCTGGCCTCGGCCGGCACCCACGATGCGGTCCTCCCGAACGGGACGCCCGACCGCGTGCTCCGCGCGAAGCTCGTCGAGCGGGAGACGAACGCCGCCACCCACCTCGAGCTTCCGGCCTCGATGTTCGCCTCACCGGTGTACGCGGGGCTCCAGAAGACCTACAC
>DASTKF010000013.1:0-5794 GCA_035716065.1 Gaiella sp. | reverse complement strand
TGAACCAGCACGCGGGTACGCTAGCCGCGAGGTGAGCGACACGCCCCACTGCTACCGGCACCCGGGCCGCGAGACGCTCGTCTCGTGCTCGGAGTGCGGCCGACCGATCTGCGAGGAGTGCATGACGTTCGCGCCGGTGGGGATCAAGTGCCCCGAGCACGCGGGCGTCGGCGGCGCGCGAAGAAGACCCGCGCAGCGCGCGATGCAGCCGACACGCCACGCCCGCTCGACGATCGCCGGGATCGAAGCGCCCGCGACCGTGGGACTGATCGCGCTCAACGTTCTCGTGTACCTGATCACCGTCTATCAGGGCGGCGGGGTCAGCCAGCCCGGCGGCGAGCTGTTCTCGAAGGGCGCGCTCGTCGGGGCGCAGATCTACGCGCAGGACGAGTGGTATCGGCTCGTCACCGCGATGTTCCTGCACGCGAGCCTGCTCCACATCGCGCTGAACATGATCGTCCTCTACTGGTGCGGCACGATCGTCGAGCGTGCGCTCGGCACCTGGCGCTTCCTGCTCATCTACTTCGTCTCCGGCATCGCCGGCTCGGCCGGTGCCCTGCTGTTCAGCGGGCCGTTCGCCGTGACGGTCGGCGCGTCCGGCGCGATCTACGGGATCTTCGGCGCCCTCCTCATTCTCGAGTACCGCGCCACGGGGACGTTCGCCGGCCCGGCGCTCGGGCTCATCGTGATCAACCTCGCGCTGTCGTTCGTGATCCCGAACATCTCGTGGGGCGGCCACGTGGGCGGCCTCGTCGGCGGCACGCTCGCGACGTTCGCCCTCCTCCACTTCCAGTACCAGCGGCCGCGGTCGCTCGGGCCGGTGCTCGTCGGCCTGATCATGATCGCGAGCATCGTCGTCGCGTACGTGCGCGTCGAGAGCTACGTGTAGCCGACGATCCGGCGGCAGCGGAGCTCGCCGTCGTTCTGGCGCAGGACCAGCTCTCCGTCCTCGAACGCGAGGGTCGTCTCGACCGAGAACGAGCCGTAGTCGGTCTTCGACATCCGGAGGAACCTGATCGGAGGCTGTCCGGACAGGGTGAGCTCGAGCTCGTCGCCGTCTCGCGCAACCTCGATCGCCACTCCCGGCCGCAGCTCGTAGCCCCCGATCACAGGATCGAGCGCAACCGAGGTCCCGTCATCCTCGGCCGGCTCGGCAGCCCTCCAGTCTGGCCAATCCAGCTCAGGCGCGACGGCGTCCAGGATCTCCGCGACGAGCTCGTGACCACGGTCGCCGTTCGTCATCATCGCGAGCCCGCAGCCCGCGTCGCGATGTGCGACCAGGTGGCATCGGAAGCCCTCGTTGCCGCCGCTGTGCCCGAACCACGGACCGCCGAGGAACAGGCCGAGGCCGACGGAGTCGAGACCGCCGAGCCGCGAGGCAGGCCCGGAATGGCGGGTCAGCATCGACGCCGTGAGATCCGGCCCGAGGATCGCCGACGGCGCGCCGGCGGCAGCATGCTGCACGCCGATGGCGAAGCGCGCGAGGTCGCCCGGCGTCGTCCACAGGCCGGCGGCAGCGAGCTCGGGATAGACGTGCCAGCCGCCGTCCACCGGCCTTCCATCCGCCCCGTGCGCCGTTGACGCCTCGGCGTGCAGCTCGTCGGGGAGCGGCTGCCTGTAGCCGCTGCGGGACATCCCGAGAGGCTCGAGGACGAGGTCGCGCATCAGCTCCGCGAACGGGCGGCCGGTGACGTCCTCGAGCACCTGTTGCAGCACGGTCGTGCCGCCGCCGGCGTAGCGGAACTCGACGCCCGGCAGCGTGTCGACGCGGACGCCCGCCGTGTTCGCGGGGGCGGAGCCCGTGAGGACCTGCGTCAGCGTCGGCAGCGGCGCTCCGCGCATGTAGCCGGGGAATCCGCCAACCGTCAGACCGGCGCTGTGGCTTGCGATCTCGCGCAGGGTCACGCGTGGTTGCCACGAGGCGTTCGGCGGCACGCGCCACGACGTGAGCATCCCGTTGACGTCGGCGTCGAGATCGAGAAGCCCCTGTTCGACGAGCCGGAGCATGCCGAGCACCGCGACCGGCTTCGAGATCGAGCAGGCCTGGAAGAGCGTCCCCGGGGTCACCGGGTCGCCGCCGCCGGCCTCCTTCACGCCGTAACAGGCCTCCATTGCGATCTCGGAGTCGGTGATCAGCGCTAGCGCGACGCCCGGGATCGCGTAGTGCGCCATCCGCTCGACGAGTGTGGCCTCGGCAAGGGCGGACATCCGCCTCCTCGCCCTTATCAGCCGCCGACAGCGACCGACGTGACGCCGGCGTCGGCCAGCGCGGCCTGCGCAGCGGCGAGGCGCGCGAGCGGCACGCGGTACGGCGAGCACGAGACGTAGTCGAGCCCGAGCTCGTGGCAGAACGCGACGGAGCGGGGCTCGCCACCGTGCTCGCCACAGATCCCGAGCTTCAGCTCCGGCTTCACGCCGCGGCCACGCTCGACGGCGATCCGCATCAGATCGCCCACGCCCTCGCGGTCGAGCACCTCGAACGGGTTCCGCTCGAGCACGCCGTGCTCGAGGTAATAGGTGAGGAACTTGCCCTCGGCGTCGTCGCGCGAGAAGCCGAGCGTCGTCTGCGTGAGGTCGTTCGTGCCGAAGGAGCAGAAGTCGGCGATCTCGGCGATCTCGTCGGCGCGGATGCACGCGCGCGGAAGCTCGATCATCGTGCCGCAGCTGTACTCGACGTCGGCCTCCTCGGCGGCCACCCGCTCGGTGAGCTCACGCAGGCGACGCAGCTCCTCGGCGAACCCGACGAGCGGATGCATGATCTCGACAAGCGGCGCCTCGCCCGTCCGCTCGGCGACCGCTCGTGCCGCCCGGACGATCGCGCGCACCTGCATCTCGTAGATCTCGGGCCACTGGAGGCCGAGGCGGCAGCCACGCGTGCCGAGCATCGGGTTCGCCTCGCGGAGCTGCTCGATCCGGCGGCGCATCGCGTCGGACGTCGCCTCCTCCGCGGAGGGGAGGAACTCGTGGAGCGGCGGGTCGAGGAGGCGGATCGTGACCGGGAAGCCGGCCATCGCCTCGAAGATCCCCTCGAAGTCACCCTGCTGGACCGGGAGGAGAAGATCCAGCGCAGCGCGGCGTGCGCGCTCGTCCTCGGCGAGGATCATCTCCTGCACCACCGGGAGCCGGTCGGGAGCCATGAACATGTGCTCGGTTCGGCAGAGGCCGATGCCCTCGGCACCGAACTCGCGCGCCTTCGCCGCGTCGGCTGGGGTGTCCGCGTTGGCCCGGACCCGCAGGCGGCGGGCGTCGTCTGCCCACTCGAGGACGGTCTCGAAGTTCTCGTCGATGGCGGGTGGGACGAGCGGCACCGCACCGACGATCACGCGACCCGAGCTGCCGTCGATGGTCAGCAGGTCGCCCTCGCGTAGCTCGACCTCGCCGATGGTGACGGTGCGCGCGCCCGTGTCGATCGAAAGCGCTTCGCAGCCGGCGATGCAGGGCTTCCCCATGCCGCGAGCGACGACTGCGGCATGCGATGTCATCCCGCCGTGGGCCGTGAGGACGCCGGATGCATGGATCAGACCGTGGATGTCGTCCGGGGTCGTCTCCCAGCGGACCAGCACGACCTCCTCGCCCGCGCGGCCCCGTTCCTCGGCGAGGTCTGCGTCCAGCACGATCGCCCCGGACGCCGCTCCCGGTGACGCGTTGAGCCCGGTCGCGACGACCTCGACTTGCGCGTCCGGATCGATGCGCGGGTGGAGCAGCTGGTCGAGCTGGCCGGCGTCGATCCGCGCGACGGCCTCCTCGCGCGTGACGAGGTCCTCCGCCGTCATCTCGACCGCGATCCGCAGCGCCGCCTGCGCCGTCCGCTTGCCTGTACGGGTCTGGAGCAGGAAGAGCGTGCCGTCCTCGACGGTGAACTCGATGTCCTGCATCTCTCGGTAGTGCTTCTCGAGCCCTTCGAGCGTCTCGACGAGTCGTGCGTACGCGTCGGGGAGCAGCTCGCGCATGCGATCGATCGGCTCGGGGGTCCGGATGCCCGCGACGACGTCCTCGCCCTGGGCGTTGACGAGGAACTCGCCGAACAGCGCCCGCTCGCCGGTGGACGGGTTGCGCGTGAAGCATACGCCCGTGCCAGACGTATCGCCCTTGTTGCCGAAGACCATCTGAACGACGCTCACTGCGGTGCCGAGGTCGTCGGGGATGTCGTAGGTGCGCCGATAGACACGCGCGCGCGGCGACTCCCACGAGTCGAATACCGCCCGGGTCGCGCGTTGCAGCTGCTCGCGGGCGTCCTGCGGGAACGGCGTGCCCGTCTCGCGCTCGAAGATCTGCTGGTACGTCGCGATCAGCTCGCGGAGGTCGTCGGCGGTGAGCTCGACGTCCTGCCGCACGCCACGACGCTCCTTGAGGCTCTGCAGCTCGCCCTCGAAGAGGTGCCCGTCCACACCGTCCACGACCTCGCCGTACATCTGGATCAGCCGGCGATAGGAGTCGCACGCGAAGCGCGGGTTTCTCGTGGCGGCGGCGAGCCCGTCCACGGCGACGTCGTTCAGGCCGAGGTTGAGGATCGTGTCCATCATCCCCGGCATCGAGATCGCCGCACCCGAGCGCACCGACACGAGGAGCGGGTCGCCGGGGTCGCCGAATCGCTTCCCTGCGCGCTCCTGCAGCCGCCCGACGTGCTCGTCCATCTCGCGCCAGAGCGCCTCCGGCGGCTCGCCTGTCCGCATCGTCTCGCGGCAGGCGTGGGTCGTAACCGTGAAGCCGGCCGGCACCGGTATCCCGAGCGCGGTCATCTCGGCGAGGCCGACGCCCTTCCCGCCGAGCAGGTCACGCCCGCCCGGCGCCTCTTCGTCGAACGCGTAGACGAGACGCATGGGCGCGATCCTATCGGCGCGGCACACGGCGCTCGACGTGCGGCGCTTCCCGCGCGTCGTGCGGTCGCCCGGGGACGAGTTGGCGGGCTTCTCCACTCGGCCTGGCGCCTGGGCAGGCAACCGGTGTCAGACACCGTTCTCGCGTCTCGCGCGCCGACGAGCCCCTAACGGAGCCGCGAGCGAAGCTCGGCGACCCATGCAGCGGCCCTCAGGCCGAGCCAGATCGGCGTCAGGACGACGTAGAACAGCACCATCGCGACGCCGAGCGCCCACCACCAGATCGCCCAGTACCGGACCGGGACCCAGCCCTTCTCCGAGAGATCGCGGCGGACCCCGCGCGCCAGTAGCCCGTACTTCGCGTTCGGCGAGGTCACGCCGAGGCCGTCTCCCGGCGCCGGTGGCGCTCGGCAACGAGCCGGATGATGCGCATCGCGGTCTCCTCGACCGAGAGATCGGACACGTCGATCACCGGGCAGCGGAGCCGCCGATGGATCCGCGTCGCAGCCTCGAGCTCCTCGAACACGACTTCGAGGTCGGCGTAGCGACGCCGTGGGCCACCCATCGAGCGGACGCGCTCCTCTCGAATCTCGACGAGCCGCTCAGGATCGATCGTTAGGCCGACGATCTTGACCCGGTCGATCTCGAAGAGGTGCGCCGGAGGGTCCACGCCGCGCACGATCGGAACATTCGCGGCCTTGTGCCCGAGGTAGCCGAGATAGATCGAGAGAGGCGTCTTCGACGTCCGCGACACCCCGACGAGGACGATGTCAGCCTCGTCGAGGCCGCCACCGATCCCGTCGTCGTACCGCACGGCGAACTCGATCGCCTCGATTCGCTTGAAGTACGTCTGGTCGAGCGGCGCCCGCACGCCGGGCTCCATCCGGGCGGCGACACCGGCGACGCGCGAGATCGACTCGATCGGATGACCGAGCAGGTCGCAGTAGTGGACACGCGCGCGGCGGCACTGACGCCGC
>DASTKF010000012.1:0-3447 GCA_035716065.1 Gaiella sp. | reverse complement strand
CTGCATCGCCCACATCTGGTGCTGGCCGACGCCCGTGGTGACGATCGTGTCCGTGTCGGCGGTGAGGCGCTGGAGCGCCTGCACGACCTGCTGCGGCTTGAGCCACTCCTCGCTCGTGTCGTAGCGGAGCGGGAACTCCTCGCGCCACGCGCGGAGCTGGGCGAGCCACTCCTCCGGAACCCGAGCGCCCTCGGCGCGCTGCGCCGCGACGGCGTCGGCCAGCGCACCCACGGCGGCCGCAAGCGGCCCCACGACGGGGATGTCCGCGTCGCGCAGCTTCGAGATCTCCGCCGGGTCGATGTCCAAATGGACGATCGTGGCTCCGGGCGCGAAGGCCGAGAGCTTGCCCGTCACGCGGTCGTCGAACCGCGCGCCGATCGCAACCAGGACGTCGCACGTGTTCATCGCGAGGTTCGACCACTTCGTCCCGTGCATGCCGGGCCAGCCGAAGTGCAGCTCGTGCGTCTCCGGAAACGCGCTCTTCCCCATCAGCGTCGTCACGACCGGAAGGGTCCCGGCCTCGGCGAGCCGCGCGAGCTCCGCGCAGGCGTCGCCGTTGAGCGTCCCGCCGCCGACGTAGAGCACCGGCTTGCGGGCGTGCGCGATCGCGCGCGCCGCCTCGCGGATCTGCAGCGGATGGACCTTCGTCGGCGGCTTCCAGCCTGGGAGATCGACGTCGTCGGGGTAGGCGAAGTCGAGCGTCGCCTCCTGCAGGTCGCGCGGCACGTCGACGAGCACCGGCCCGCAGCGGCCCGATCGCGCGACGTGGAACGCCGCCTTCATCGTCGCCGGGATGTCGCGGGCGTCGGAGACGAGCCACGAGTGCTTGACGATCGGCATCGTGATCCCGGTGATGTCGCACTCCTGGAAGGCGTCGGTGCCGATCAGATTCGACCGCACCTGGCCCGTGATGCAGACGAGCGGCGTCGAGTCCATCCACGCGTCGGCGATCGGCGTGACGAGGTTCGTCGCACCAGGCCCCGACGTGGCGATCGCCACGCCCGGCCGGCCGGCTGCGCGCGCGTAGCCCTGCGCCATGTGTCCAGCGCCCTGCTCGTGGCGGGCGAGGACGTGCCGCACGGCGGTGCCGCGGGCCATCGCGTCGTAGGTCGGCATGATCGCGCCGCCGGGGATGCCGAACATCACGTCCACGCCCTCGGCCTCGAGCGAGCGGAGGATCGCGTCGCCGCCGGTCATCTTCACGGGCCGACCCCCAGTGCGAACTCCGTGTCGCGGCGGGCGCTGCGCAGCAGCCCCAGCACTGCGTCGACGAACTCACGGGTCGTCGCCGAGACTCCCGGCCCTGCGACGTCCGACAATCGCCGCGACGCCTGGAGCGCGGCCGTGAGGCTTCCCTCGAGCGCCTCGCCGGCGGCGATACGGCCGAGCCCCTCCGAGAGGAGCAGCGCGGTCGCGAGGAGCATCGGGCTCGGATCGGCGACCCCGTGCCCCGCGAGGTCGCTCGCCGTGCCCTGCGCGGGCCCGAACAGGCTCGGTCCGGTCGGCGAGAGATAGGCGGAGGCGACGAGCCGGCGGCGGCCGCCGAGCCGCGGCGCCTCGGCAAGTGCGTCACCGAGCACGCCCTCTGCGACCAGCACGCCGGTCGACCCTGCGGCCAGGCGATGGAGCGCCTCGGGGAGCGCCACGTGCTCCACGTCGACACCCGGATGGCGGTCGGCGTCCCGGTCGACCCGAGCCGTCCACGCCTCGGACACGCCGACGGAGGTCAGCCGGCCCGCGCGGTTGCGGGCGGTCGCGAAGGCGCGGTCGAGCGTCCAGTCGACAGCCCCGTCGTGGAGCGGAGCGAACGCCGTCGCCTCGCCGGTGTCGTCCAGGACGCGCGTCACGCGTGTCCCGAGGTCGAGCGCCGCGCGGAGCCCCGCGAGCGCCGGAGCAGCGTCGCCGGCGACGAGCACTGCGTCCGCGCTCGACGTCGCCTGGCGCGTCGCCGCGGGCAGGGGGTGACCGGAGCGCGTGAGCGCCTCGGTGTCGAACGGCGGGTGCAGCTCCTCGATCGCGAAGCCGTGCTCGCGGGCGAGCCCGGCGAGCGCGCGGCTCGCGGCGGCCGTGATCTCGGGGCCGATCCCGTGGCCGGCGAGGCACGCGACGACGTACGTCCGGCGGCCGGTCATCGGGGGGAACGGGTTGTCGGGGGAGTGACGGTCATCGGGTGGTGCTCCTCTCGCTCGGTACGCCCGGCAGACGCACCTCTTCTGGGGTCTCGGTCGGCGTGTGCGCCTCGAACGGCGCGTGAGCGTCATCTCCCCTAGAAGGGGAGAATCGCGATGAGCTCGATGCCGCCGCCGATCGCTACCGCGGGGCGCGGTACGAGAGGGCGTACGGGTACGGCGTGGCAGAGCATCATCGTCACCCAGAGTGCCGGAAGGCGAGCGGGGTGTCAATTCGTCGTTGGTCCAGCTTGCGACTGGCCGTCCGGGCGTCTACGATCGATGATCGATGGCTCGCGAGGCGAAGACTCTTCGTGATCGGCCGGCCGGGGCTCCCGTAGCCCCGATTTCGCCGATTGCGTTCATCGCCTCCAAACGGCGCTAGCCGGCGACCACCCGCCTCCGCCAGCTAGCAGCCGACAGCCGGCGGGATCGAACCTCGACGCCGACCCACGAAAGGCGGTCACACCCCTCGTGAGCCACGCACTCCACGACCCGACAATCGAGCGAGACGCCTGCGGCATCGGCCTCGTCGCCGATGCGCGCGGACGCGCGTCGCGCGAGCTGGTCGACCGGGCTCTGGCCGGCCTCGCGGCGGTCTCGCACCGGGGCGCGTGGGCCGCCGACGGCGTCACCGGGGACGGCGCCGGGCTCCTCCTACCGCTGCAGCAGGCCCTGACGGGCATCGAGGGGGCCGGGCTCGCGATGTGCTTCCTGCGTGAGCCGTGGCTGCGCGGCATCGTCGAGGAGGCGTGCCGGGCCGAGGGGCTCGAGCCGTTCGGCTGGCGCGACGTGCCGACCGACGTCGCCGCGCTCGGCTCGACGGCGACGGCGAGCATGCCGCGGATCGCCCAGCTCGTGCTCGCGCCCTGCGCGGAGCCGGACGCCGAGCGGCGCGCACACCGTGCGCGCCGCAGGGCGGAGCGCGTGGAGGGAATCTACGTCGCGTCGCTCTCCTTCCGGACGGTGACGTACAAGGCGCTCTGCGCGGCCACGCATCTCGCGAGCTTCTATCCCGACCTCGCCGACCCGACGTGGGCGGCGCCGTGGGCGATCTTCCACCAGCGGTTCTCCACGAACACCGAGCCGAGCTGGGAGCGCGCGCAGCCGTTCCGCTTCCTCTGCCACAACGGCGAGATCAACACCATCGACGGGAACGTCGCCTGGATGGAGGCGCGCGAGCGGGCTCGGGGTGTCGATCCCGATCTCGCCCCGGCCCTCGACACGTCGGGGTCCGACTCGGCGCTCCTCGACAACGCGCTCGAGCTGCTCGTCCGCG
>DASTKF010000011.1:0-7391 GCA_035716065.1 Gaiella sp. | reverse complement strand
GGCCGTCGACAAGGCGAAGCAGTTCGTCTGCTGCAACCCGGACGGCTACGTGATCGGCGACGCGATCCTCTTCTTCCTCGACGAGAACCGCGTGTCGCTCGTCGGCCGGCCGTCGGCCCACAACTGGGTGCAGTACCACGCGGAGACGGGCGACTACGACGTGGCCGTCGAGCGCGACGAGCGCACCGCCGTCAACCCGACGGGCGGGCGCAAGATCTACCGCTTCCAGGTGCAGGGCCCGACGGCGCTCGAGGTGCTCGGCAAGGCGACCGGCGCCGCCCTGCCGGAGATCCCGTTCTTCAACATGGGCCGGCTCACGATCGCCGGCCACGAGGTGCGGGCGTTGCACCACGGCATGTCCGGCGCGCCGGGCCTCGAGCTGTTCGGGCCGTGGGAGGAGCGCGAGGACGTGCGCGGCGCGATCGTGGCCGCCGGAGCCGACTTCGGCCTCCGGCAGGTGGGGTCCCGCGCCTACGCGACGAACACGCTCGAGTCCGGCTGGATCCCCTGCCCGCTCCCCGCCGTGTTCACGGGCGACGCGATGCAGGCATACCGCGAGTGGCTCCCCGCCGACTGGTACGAGGCGACGGGCTCGCTCGGAGGCAGCCTCACCTCCGACGACATCGAGGACTACTACCTGACGCCGCACGAGCTGGGGTACGGCGGCTTCGTCAACTTCGACCACGACTTCGTCGGCCGCGAGGCGCTCGAGGGGATGGACGTACCCGCACGGCGCAAGGTCACGCTCGCCTGGAACGGCGACGACGTCGCACGCGCGATCCGGTCGCTCTTCGAGAAGGGCGACCCGGCGAAGTACATCGACCTGCCGCTCTCGAACTACTCGACGTGGCCGAACGACCGCGTGCTGGCCGGCGACCACGCCGTCGGCGTCTCGACGTTCTCGGGGTACAGCTACAACGAGCGCTCGATGCTCTCGCTGGCGGTCGTCGACGACGACGTCGAGCTGGGCAACGAGGTGACGCTCGTCTGGGGCGAGGAGGGTGGCGGCTCCGCAAAGCCGGTCGTCGAGCGGCACGTGCAGGCGGAGATCCGCGCGATCGTCAGCCCGTGCCCGTACAGCGAGGTGGCGCGCACGTCGTATGCAGAAGGCTGGCGAACAGCGTCCGTCTGACGCTCACCGATGACGGACGAGGAGCCCGAGCATGGCCACGCTGGAAGAGCGGCTCGCCCTGCCGGGCTCCTTCGTCGTCGCAACGGAGATCGTGAGCGCTTGAAGGCGTACAGCGAGGAGGAATCCATGCTCGACGGTCCGGTGGTGGTCAAGGACAACGCGCTCGCCGGGACGAGCGCCTGGGCCAGTGCCTTCCTCGGCCGCGACCACGCCGGGAAGGAGGGCACAGCGTGACGGCGCCCGTTCCCGGCCAGGTGCTGTGGACGCCGCCTCCCGATGCACGGCAGCGCTCCGAGGTGGGTCGCTACCTCCACTGGCTCGAGGCCGAGCGAGGGCGCGCCTTCGAGAGCTACCACGACCTCCATCGCTGGTCGGTCGACGACCTCGAGGGCTTCTGGGGCTCGCTCTGGGACTTCTTCGAGGTGAAGGCGGCGACGCCGTACGAGCGTGTGCTCGCCTCGGACGCGATGCCGGGCGCCGTCTGGTTCCCGGGCGCCGAGCTGAACTACGCGGAGCACGCGGTGGGCCGGGACGAAGACGTGGACACCGTCGCCGTCCTCGCCCGCTCGCAGACGCGCGATTCCTTCGAGTTGACCTTCGGCGAGCTGCGGGACCAGGTCGCCCGGGCGCGCGCGGGGCTGCAACGGCTCGGTGTCGGCCGCGGAGACCGCGTCGTCGCGTACCTGCCGAACATCCCGGAGACGCTCGTCGCGTTCCTAGCCACCGCCAGCCTCGGCGCGATCTGGGCGACCTGCGCGTCCGAGTTCGGGCCGCGCAGCGTCCTCGACCGGCTCGGGCAGCTCGAGCCGAAGGTCCTCCTCGCGATCGCCGGCTACCGCTTCGGCGACAAGGACGTCGACCGCCGCGACCAGGTCGCCGCGGTGCGCGCCGGGCTCCCGTCGCTCGAGCACGTCGTCCACGTCCCGTACGCGGGCGGCCCCGGCGATGCGCTCCCCGGCACGATCGGCTGGGACGAGCTCCTCGCCGAGCCTGGCCCACTCGCCTTCGACCCCGTTCCGTTCGCCCATCCGCTGTACGTGCTCTTCTCGTCCGGGACGACCGGGCTGCCGAAGGCGATCGTCCACGGGCACGGCGGCATCCTCCTCGAGCACTGCAAGAACCTCGGGCTCTGCTTCGACATCCACCACGGCGACCGGGTGCTGTGGTTCACGACGACCGCGTGGATGATGTGGAACGCGCTCGTCTCGAGCCTCGTGCTTCGCGCGTCGATCCTGCTGATCGACGGCAACCCCGGCTACCCCGACGTCTCGTTCCAGTGGCGACTCGCCGAGGAGACTCGCGCGACGTTCATGGGGCTCTCCCCGGCGTTCACGATGGCGTGCCGCAAGGACGGGCTCGAACCGGGTCGCAGCTTCGATCTCTCGTCGATCCGGACCGTCGCGGAAGCCGGGTCGCCGCTCCCACCGGAGGGGTACACGTGGCTCTACGAGCAACTCGGCGCCGACCTCTTCTTGAACGTCGGCAGCGGCGGCACCGACGTCTGCTCCGGGCTCGTGTCGGCGTATCCGATTCTCCCGGTGTACGCGGGCGAGATCACCGCACCGTGCCTCGGCGTGGACGCTGTCGCCTTCGATCTCGACGGGAAGCCCGTCGTCGGGGAGCTCGGCGAGTTCGTCATCCGGCGCCCGATGCCTTCGATGCCCGTCGGCTTCTGGAACGACCCGGACGGCTCCCGCTACCGCGCCGCCTACTTCGAGCAGTACCCCGGCGTGTGGCGGCACGGCGACTGGGTCCAGTTCACCGAGCGCGGCAGCTGCGTGATCACCGGGCGGTCGGACGCGACGCTCAACCGGGGCGGCGTGCGGCTCGGGACGAGCGAGCTGTACGGCGTGGTCGAGGAGATGGACGAGGTGCTCGACAGCCTCGTCGTCCACCTCGAGCAGACCGACGACTTGCTGCTGTTCGTCGTCCTCCGGGACGGCGTCGTCCTCGACTCCGCGCTCGAGCGGCGCATCGCCGACGCGCTGCGGACGAGCCTCTCGCCGCGGCACCGGCCCGACGAGATCCACGCCGTGCCCGCGATCCCCCGCACGATGACCGGCAAGAAGCTCGAGCTGCCGGTCAAGCGGATCATCGGCGGCGCGGCCGTCGCCGACGTCGCGAGCCGCGACGCGCTCGTCGACCCGGCGGCGATCGAGCCGTTCGTCGCCTACGCGCGCGAGCGGGCCGAGCGCGCCTGACCTCGCTTGGTGTCCGACGTGAAGTCGGACCCCAAACGCCCCTCTGCGCTGCTACGACGCCGCGACGGTCGCGGCGGGCGGCGGCGCCTTCCCGAGGATCAGGTCGGCGGCCTTCTCCGCGATCATGATCGTGGCGGCATTCGTGTTCGCGCGCGTGATCGTCGGCATCACGGAGGCGTCGACGACGCGCAGGCCCTCGACGCCGTGGACGCGGAGCTCGGCGTCGACCACGGAACCCATCGCGCACGTCGACGTCGGGTGATAGACGGTCTGGCTCGCCCGGGCCGCCCAGTCGAGGATGTCCGCGTCCGAGTCGGAGGCCGGAACGCTCAGCGTCTCCCGCTCGATCGCGCGGAGCACCGGCTGCGAGGCGATCTCGAGCGCGATCCGTACCCCGGCGAGCATGCTCGCGCGGTCTTCGTCCGTGGTGAGGAAGTTGCACAGCACGCGCGGCTTCGAGTCCGCCATGGGCGTGCGGAGCATGACCTTGCCGCGCGAGGCCGGCTTGACGATCACCGGCCCGAAGGCGTAGCCGTTGTCCGGCGGCGCCGTCAGGCCCTCGTCGAAGAACGGCGCGGCGGCGAAGTGGAACTCGACGTCCGGCGCCTCGAGCTCGGGCCGCGTCCGGAAGAAGCCGCCGCCCTCGGGGTAGTTCGAGGTGAGCGGCCCACGGCCTTCGGTCTCGAGGAGCGCGAAGTTCTCCGGCGTGAAGATCCCGAAGAGCCCGGGCTCGTCGGTGAGGTAGTTGACGTTGACCATGCAGTGGTCCTGGAGGTTCCTGCCCACGGGAAGCTCGCGCCGCACCGGGATCCCGAACGGCTCGAGCTCCTCGGGGAGCCCGATCCCCGACAGCATCAAGAGCACCGGCGACTGGTACGCCCCGCCCGAGACGATCACCTCGCGCTCGGCGCGGACGGTCTCACGGACGCCTGCGCGCACGAGCTCGACGCCGACGGCACGGTCGCCCTCGAAGACGAGCCGCTCGACGAACACGCCCGAGACGACCTCGAGGTTCGGCCGGCCCTCGGCCGGATGGAGGAAGGCATCGGCGGTCGAGCAGCGCAGGCCGTTCCGCTGCGTGAGCTGGAAGCGCGAGACACCCTCGGGCCGGTCGACGTTCAGGTCGGGGATGTGCTCGTAGCCCGCGTCCACGGCGGCTTCGAGCATCAGGTCGGTGAAGCTCGTCAGCGAGCGGCTGTCCGACACCGAGAGCGGCCCGCCGACGCCGTGGAAGGCGTCCTCCCCGCGCTCGTTGTCCTCGGAGCGCTTGAAGTACGGCAGGACCTCGTCGTACGACCAGCCCGTGCAGCCGTCAGCTGCCCAGCCGTCGAAGTCGGCGCGGTGGCCGCGCAGGTAGATCATGGCGTTGATCGAGCCCGAGCCGCCGATCACGCGGCCGCGCGGGAGGTAGAGGCGGCGTCCGCCGAGCCCCGGCTCGGGCTCACCGAGGAGGTCCCAGTCGAGGCTCGACTTGAAGACGACCGGGAACATCGCGGGCACGTGGATCTCCGGGGCCGTATCCGGACCGCCGGCCTCCAGGAGCTGCACGGTCACGTCAGGGTCCTCGGTGAGGCGGGCGGCGAGCACGCAGCCCGCCGTCCCGGCGCCGACGATCACGTAATCAGGCATGGGAGCGCTCCTTGGGTCGACGGGTGACGATCATCTCAGGCCCCGGACGGCGGCGACGATCTCTTCCACGCCCGGCAGGTACGCGTCCTCGAGCGGCGCGCTGAAGGGGACCGGCGCGAACGGGGCTCCGACCCGCGAGACCGGGGCGTCCAGGTGGTCGAAGGCCGCCTCCTGGACGAGCGCTGCGATCTCCGCGCCGACGCCGCCGTGCGCGACGGCCTCGTGCGCGACGAGGAGTCTGCTCGTCCGCTCCACGGATGCGACGATCGTCTCCAGGTCAAGCGGTACGAGCGTCCGCGGGTCGATCACCTCTGCCTCGATGCCGTCCTCGGCCGCCAGGCACTCCGCCGCGACGAGCGCGTCATGGGCGAGCCGCGAGAGCGCCACGATCGTGACGTCGCGGCCCTCCCGCAGCACCGCCGCCTCCCCGATCGGCACGGCCGGGAGCTCGTCGGGGACATCCTCCTTGCGGAAGTAGAGCGTCTTGCACTCGACGAAGACGACCGGGTTCGGGTCGGCGATCGCGCTCGCGAGCAGGCCCGCCGCGTCGACCGCCCGGCTCGGCATCACGACCTTGAGCCCCGGCACGTGGGTCAGCCAGCTCTCGAGGCTCTGCGAGTGCTGCGCGGCGCCGCGATGGCCGGCGCCCCCCTGCGTCCGCACGACGAGCGGCACGGTCAGCTGGCCGCCGGACATGAAGTGCGCCTTCGCGGCCGCGTTCGCGAGCTGGTCGAGCGCGAGGGTGAGGAAGTCGACGTACATGATCTCGAGCACGGGCCGGAGCCCGGCCTGCGCGGCGCCGATTGCGACGCCCGTGATCGCGGCCTCGCTGATCGGCGTGTTGATCACGCGTGCGCCGCCGAACTCCTCGGCGAGCCCCGCCGTCGCAGTGAACGGGCCGCCCTCCGCGACGTCCTCGCCTAGCACGATCACGCGCTCGTCGCCGCGCATCGCCTCGGAGAGCGCGCGGTTGATGGCGCCGATCGTCGTCGTCTCAGCCATCCGCGTACACCATCCGCCCCGTCAGGTCGGCCGGGGGAAACGGGCTCCCCCGCGCGAAGCGCACCGCGCGCTCGACCTCGTCGGCGGCCGCGGCCGCGATCCCGCCGAGCGCGTCCTCGTCGAGCCAGCCCGCCTCGAGCCCCTGCCGCTCGAGCCGGAGGATCGGGTCCTTCTCGCGCCACTCGGCCTCCGCGAGCGCCTCGCGGTAGCGACCGGGATCTCCCTCGTAGTGCCCGCGCACCCGATGCGTCAGGCACTCGAGCAGGAACGGACCGCCACCCGACCGCGCGGCCTCGAGGAACCCGCCGAACGCCTCCCACACCTCGGACACGTCGTTCCCGTCGACCGTCGCCCGCTCGAGCCCGTACGGCGCGACGACGTCCGACACGCGCTCCACGACGGTGTGCGCAGACCGCGGCGTGAACTCGGCGTAGCCGTTGTTCTCGCACAGGAGAATCAGCGGCAGCTCCCAAAGGGCGGCGAGGTTGACCGTCTCCACGAAGTGGCCCGCCTGGACCGCGCCGTCGCCGAAGAAGACGACCGCGACCGCATCGACGCCGCGGAGCCGCGCCGCGAGCGCGCTGCCGAGCGCGAGGGGGACGTTGCCACCGACGACGCCTGTCGCGCCCATGAAGCCGTGCTCGACGTCGACGAGGTGCATCGAGCCGCCGAGCCCGCGGCAGAGGCCGGTGTCGCGCCCCATCAGCTCGGCCATCACCCGCTCGGGGCTCGCTCCCTTTGCGAGCGCGTGCCCGTGCGCGCGGTGCCCGGAGTAGACGTGGTCGTCGTCGCGGAGCTGCGCGCAGGTGGCGGCCGCCACGCCCTCCTGGCCGATCGAGAGGTGGATCAGCCCGTCGATCTCGCCCGCGCGCGTGAGCTGCCCGACGCGCTCCTCGAAGAGGCGGATCAACCACATGGCGGAGAGCAGGCGCGCGGCCTGCTCTCCGTCGATCTTCTCCACTACCGGCTCACGCGGTCACGGGCGCCGTGCCGAGCACGCCGCGCACTGCCGCGACCACCTTGTCCTCGTCGGGCAGGACGTACGCCTCGAGCGGCTCCGAGTACGGGATCGTGGCGTCGAGCCCCGTCACCTGGACGATCGGCGCCTGGAGCGAATCGAACCCGTGCTCCGCGACCTCGCCCGCGATCACCGTCGAGACCGACGCGTGTCGCGTCGCCTGGTCGACGAGCACGAGGTGGCCCGTCTTCTCGACGGACTCGAGGATCGTCTCCGTGTCGAGCGGCGCGATCGTGCGCGGGTCGATGACCTCGGCCCGGATGCCCTCGGCCGCCAGCTTCTCGGCGGCGCCGAGCGCGCGGTCGACCGTCCAGCCGGTGCCGACGAGCGTCACGTCCGAGCCCTCGCGCCGGACCGCCGCCTCGCCGAAGGGGACGAGGTGCTCGCCGTCGGGCACCTCGCCGTGCTC
>DASTKF010000010.1:0-5754 GCA_035716065.1 Gaiella sp. | reverse complement strand
GATCAGCGCGACGACGATGGCGGCAACGACCCCGCCGACCGCCGCGGCGGCCAGCTTCGTCCAGCTCAAGTCCGGCAGCAGCGTGTACCCCAGGACGCCGAGCCCGGCCGCCCAGACGACGAGGCCGGCGAGCCGAGCGGTGCGCGACGGCGCGAGATAGAGCGCGACGAGGCCCGCGCAGCCGACGACCGAGGCGACCTGGGCGGCGACGTTCATCGCCGCGCCGCCCGCACCACGACGAGTGCGCGCCGGACATGGCCGTTCGCGTCCACGCGGAGCACGTAGCGCCCGGGCTTGTCGGGGGCGCGCAGCCGCAGCGTGCCCGGGCGCGCCACGCCGGAGCGCTTTCCGAGCTCCCAGCGAAGCCGCCGCGCCTGCGAGATGGCGAGGATCGCGAACCGCGCGCCGGGCTGCGTCACGACCCGGTCGCGACCCAGGGCGAGGAACCGGATCCGGACGGTGCGCGAGCCCGAGCGCGGGCCGAGGTTGCCCGCGAGGTCGCGCGCGACGAGCCGCAGCGTGTGTAGGCCCTCCGGCAGCGGCTCGCCGCCGGCAGTGCCGAACCAGTCCATGGTCCCGGTGGTGCGGGTGCCCAGCCTGCGGAGGGCGCGCACGCCGTCGACGTAGAGCTCGACCTGCGCCCGCTCGTCGACGCGATAGCGGATCTTCGCGCGGTCGAAGCGACCGTCGCCGTCCGGCGAGATGACGAGCGGCCGAGCCGTGAAGGTCGTGACGCGCGGGGGCGTCGTGTCGACGCGGATCAGGTTCGGCATCACGATCGTCCGCCGCTGCCGGTCGAGATGGACCCGGGGCTTGTAGGTCCCCTCGTCGACGATCCTGCCGGCGCTGTCCCGCCCGTCCCACGTGTACGCCACGAAGCGCCCGCCCTGTGGGCGGTCGCGGGCGAGCTCGCGCACGACGCGGCCGCGCGAGTCGACGATCTCGACGCTGACGCGATCGGCCTTGCGGAGCCGGAAGCGGATCTCCGCCGACGACGTGTCGCAGTCGCAGGTCGGCGAGAAGACCTTCGCGACGGTCGGGCCGATGATCGGGCTCCGCGTCAGCTTGAGCTTCTCCGTGACGACGAATGCGACCGAGGTCGCGACGAGGAGCGCAGCGACCAGCGCCGCCGGTGCGAGCCGCGACCTCATCGCCGCCGAGGCGCGACCTCGAGGCCGGCCCGCGCGTGGCCGGGCCGGTGCGCAGCCGCCTCGTCGTGAGAGGAGCTCCCGGCCACCTGAACGGCGATTGTAAGGACGGGCGGGCGCGGACCGGCGTGACAGGCACACTGCGACGGCGGCGCCCGCCGCCGATCACCGCGCATGCGCCGCCGCCTCCTTCTCGTCATCCCCGCCGTCGTCGTCCTGGCCGCCGGGCTCGCGATCGCCTTCTACGTGACGAGGAAGCCGCCCTCGGGCGAGCTCGAGACGGCGGTGACGGACGTGACGGTCGTCGCGCCGACGGTCCCCGAGACGCCTCGGCCGACGCCGAGGCCGAAGCCCGAGCCGGCCCCGGTTCCGGACGTCGACAAGCGCTGCTGGCCGATGTTCGGCGGCGGCCCGACACGCGACCTCGCGCGGCTCGACATCGACCTCGGCATCCCGCACGGCAAGCGCTGGGCGCGCGGGCTCAAATCCTACGTCGAGTATCCGCCGAGCTACTGCGACGGCGTGCTCTACGTGAACACGTTCAAGGGCGACACGTGGGCGATCGACGCCGCAACGGGGAAGGTGCTGTGGCGCCGCATGAGCGACGCCCACAAGCCCTCGACCCCCGCGATCTCGGGCGACAACGTCATCACCAGCGCGAAGGACGGGACGGTAACGGCGCTGACGCGCAAGGCCGGGAAGGTCGTCTGGCAGCTGCGCACGAACGCGATTGTCGAGTCGTCGCCGGCGGTCGTCGACGGCATCGCGTACTTCGGCACGACGGACGGGCGACTCTTCGCCGTCGACGCAGACACGGGCCGCGTGCGGTGGGCGTACGACACCGGCGGCCGGATCAACTCGAGCCCGTCCCTTGCACGCGGCCGCATCTGCATCACGACGTACGCCGGCTCGATCTTCTGCCTGCGGAAGTCGGACGGCACGAAGCTCTGGAGCACATACGTGAAACGCGACGCGTTCCGCTACGAGAGCTTCTACGCGAGCGCTTCGACCGACGGCGAGCGGCTGTACACGATCGCGCGGTCGGGGAAGATCGTCGCGCTCGACGCCGCTACGGGGAACGTCCTCTGGACCGACGAGGTGAACTCGCTCGGCTATTCGACCCCGGCCGTCGGGCGCGACCGGATCTTCGTCGGCGACTTCAACGGCGGCCTCCGTGCGTACCGCAAGACGGACGGGCGACTGCTCTGGAGGACGTTCGTCGGGGGGCGGATCCTCGGCGGCGCCGTCGTGGTCGGCGACCTCGTCTTCTTCTCGACGCTCGAGACCGAGACGTACGCCGCGCGCGTCTCGGACGGGAAAATCGTCTGGCGCTTCCCGATCGGCAAGTACTCGCCCGGCATCGCGACCGAGCGGGCGTACTACTTCACGCTCAACGGGATCCTCGTCTCCTTCAGCGGCGCCGACGGGCCGCAGTAGCACTGTCCGAAAGCGACGTCTTGACAGAGACCGGTGTCAGACACCAAGTCCTGTCAAGAAAACATTGCGCCGCTCTTGTGTCGATCTGTCCACGGGCGAAACCGATGAACCATGCGGGACGGCCTCTGTCACGCGTCCCCCGCCAGGATCCCGTCTCGTCGAGCCCGGCGGGGTCACTGGCCGAAAGTGTCAGACACGGGTCGCTCGAGGATCGCGTGGCGGCGACGCCAGAGCGGCGACCGCTGCGTGAGGGCGCCGACGGCGCGCCACGCGCGGGTCTTCGCCTCGTACGCGGCGAGCCGCCGCCGATCGGTCCCGGCGTTGGATACCTCGTACCCGAGCTCATGCAGGAGATCGCCCGCCGTCGCCTCGAACGCCGCAATGTCCGCCGACGGCATCTCCGTCCTCCAGTCCCGCACGCCGACACGCGGAGGCTCGTCGAGCCGCTTCTGGTGCTCCTTGCGCGCCGAATCGGTGCGGCCGACGTAGCCGAGCATCCCGTCGTCGTACTCGAGACCGGCGAATGCGCCTACCCGGCGAAGCTCCTCGCCGGCTGCGGCGACGAGTGCCTCGTAACGCACCTCGAGGTAGCGCGCGGCGCCGACCCGCGCACCAAGGCGACGCGCGGCCCGCACCTCGGTCGCCCACTGCGCGGCGAACCCTGCGGCGTCGCGTGGATGGCCCCAGCCGGCGGTCATGATCCCTTCCGGCACCTCGAGGAACGACATCGCTGCGTCGCGCCCGTCTCGGATCAGGTGGACGTAGACCGCCCGCGGGAAGAGCCGCTCGAGGAGCGGCAGGTACTGCATGTAGAGCGGCGTCTTGTCGCCCCACCGCGCCTTGCCCCGCTCGGCCGCGTAGGCCTCGAACACCGCGGCAATCGCCTCGCCGCTCGTCATGCCCGGCCGCAGCCGTCGTGCGACGGCATCAGGCGAGAGCTCCCACTCGACGAGCGTCGGCAGCCTGCGCAGGTCGTCGAGGAACGCGGCCGGATCGACCCGGCCGCGGTTCCTCCGCGCGAGCTGCGGGACGAAGTAGGACTCGTCCGGGACCGCGAGGGAGCGGTTCCGGTCGAGCATGACGCGTAAGAGCGTCGTCCCCGACCTACGGACGCCGAGAACGATCAGCGGCGGCTCGTCGGGCACGTCGGCACTGTACGGACGTGGTAATACTTCCCGAAATGAAGCGAACCATTCGCCGGGCCGATCCCTACCGAGACACGGAGCTGATCGACGAGCGCGCGCCGCGCGTCAACCAGGTCGTCGTCGGGTTCGTCTCGCTGTTCGGCGTCGCGACCGGGTGGTGGTCGCTCCTGGCGCTCCTCGCACTGCAACTCGCGCTCGGGTTGACGCTCGGGCGCCGCTGGTGCGTCGCCTGCGTCGCCTACTTCGAGCTGATCCAGCCCCGGTTCGGCGAGGGACGCCTCGAGGATGCACGCCCACCGCGGTTCGCGAACATGGTCGGCCTCGTCGTCCTCACGGCGGCGACGCTCGCCTATCTCGCGGGGCTCGAGACGGTCGGCGCCGTGCTCGGGCTGCTGGTCGCCGCGCTCGCTCTCCTCGCCGCCACGACGGGCTTCTGCGCGGGATGCACGGCATACAAGATCGGCTACCGGCTCACCGGCAGGACATTCGTCTCCTGCCCGCTGCCGCCGCAGCCGCAGCGTTAGTCGGGATCCGTGACGACCACCGTTCCGCGGCCCGCGAGCCAGCGCGCCGTCGCGTAGAGCGCCCCGATCGCCGCGATCGCGGCCCCGGCGACGAGGATGCCGTCCGAGCCCGGAGGGTCGACCAGCTTGATGCCCGCGAGCGTCAGGGTCGCGGCGAGCGCGATCCGAAGCGCCCGGTCGGGAAGCTTGACCGTGAAGCGACCGCCGATCAGCACGCCCGGGACGGAGCCGATGAGGAGCCACCCCGTGGCGCCGAGGTCGACGTGCCCCGCGAGGAGCTGCCCGGCGCCGGCGACGGCGAGCAGCACCGCGGCATGGAAGATGTCCGTGCCGACGATCTTCGCCGCCGTGAGCGGGAAGGCGATCAGCATCACGAGCCCGAACAGCGTGCCGCTGCCGACCGACGTGAGGCCGACGACGAACCCGCCGACGACACCCGTCGCGAAGGCGATCACGCGATCGCGGTTCGTGAGGAGGAACGGCTTGTCCTCCGGGATCGAGTGCAGGTACGCCTTGACGAGGAAGCCGATCCCGCAGATGACGAGTGCCACGCCGAGGATCGTCTTCGCGGTGTCCTCGTACCCGTCGCCGTATTCCTTCTTGAGCCACCACGAGACGGCGACGCCGATGAGCGAGAACGGCGCGGACCCGAGCAGCATCCACGCCGTGAGGCGCGCGTGCACGTGGCCCATGCGGCGGTGCTGCGCCGCGCCGAACGACTTGAAGATCGCCCCGTGGACGATGTCCGTGCCGATCGCGATCGACGGCTTGAAGCCGAACAGCAGCACGAGCAGCGGCGTCATCAACGAGCCGCCGCCCATGCCCGTGAGCCCGACGAGCAGGCCGATCAGAAGCCCGGCGAGAGAGAGCTTCCACTCCATGTCAGCGCCCTTCGCGGAGCAGCCGGCTACGAGACCCGGGCAGGATCGCCTTCCCGGTCGATGTCGTCGGCGAGCAGGATCTCCTTCAGCGTGTCGCCCCGCAGGCCGAGGCGCAGGGTCTCGAGCGGGATCACTTCGTCGGGCGGAATGTTGCCGAGGTTGACGTTCGGCCCAAAGTGCTTCACGAACCACGCCTGCGACGACTTCGTCGGCGCCTCGAAGAGGACGTTCTCGATCGGCACGCCGTGCGCGATCTCGTCCAGCAACCCGGTGCGCATGTCGCCGTCAGACCTGAAGATCCCGGCGGTCCCGCCCTCACGGCCCTCAGTGATCACCTTCCAGGCCCCCGCGGCGAGCTCCTCGTTGATCCACTCGACCCACTGGTACGGCGCGAACACGACGTCCGAGTCCTTCGAGCCGACCTCGGAGAGGACGGTGAAGTCGCGGGCGAAGTCGGCGATCAGCTCGAGCTTCTCCCCGCGCGGGATCTCGAGCGTGCCGTCCGAGATCTCGACGTGCGAGAACCGATGCTCGACGAGCCACGCCTTGAAGTCGTCGATCCGGCCACGGCCGTAGACCGCCTCGAAGAGCGTCCCGCCGCAGACGACGGGCGTCTCGA
>DASTKF010000009.1:0-2591 GCA_035716065.1 Gaiella sp. | reverse complement strand
GGCGAGTCCGTCGTCGTCGGCAGGCCGTACTACGACTTCTTCCTGCGCATCTTCGGCTTGCCGCTCCTGTTGCTGATGGGGATCGGGCCGCTCGTCGCCTGGCGGCGGGCATCGCTCCGCGGGCTCGTTCGCGTCTTCGCCTGGCCCGCGGGGATCGCCCTCGCGGTCGGCGTGGTGCTCATCCTGCTCGGCTCCGGATCCTCGATCCCCGGGCTTATCGCGTACACGTTCGCCGCATTCGTCCTCGCGACGATCGGCCACGAGTTCGTCCGCGGCACGTCGGCCCGGCGCGCGCTCACCGGCGAGAGCGTGCCGACGGCGTTCGGGCGGTTGATCGGGCGAAACCGGCGGCGGTACGGTGGCTATGTCGTCCACGCCTCGATCGTCATGCTCGCGATCGGCGTCGCGGGGTCGAGCGCCTACGACTCGGTGGTGGAGGGCAAGCTCGCGCGCGGCCAGTCCCTCGCCGTCGGTGACTACCGGCTGACGTACCGCGACCTGACCGAGCGGGACGGCGCGAACGCGACCGAGATCCGCGCCGTGCTCGACGTGCAGCGCGGCGGCGACTCGCTCGGCACGATCAAGGCGGGGAAGAACGCCTACAGCGTCGAGCAGCAGGTCTCGAACGAGGTCGGGATCCGCTCCGACCCGCTCACGGGCGAGGACCTGTTCGTGATCGCCGAGCAGGTCAACGACGACGGCACGGTCTTCTTCCGCATCTTCGTGAAGCCGCTCGTGAACCTGATCTGGCTCGCGGGGCTCGTCTTCGTGCTCGGCTCGCTGATCACGCTGTGGCCGGACGCGCGTGAGGAGCGTCGGCTCGCGACGCGGTACGCCCCCGAGCGCGAGCGCGCGGACCGCACCGCGACGACGTGAGTCTCTGGCTGCTGCTTGCCGCGGCGCTCGTCGTCGCCGGCGTCGTCGTGGTCGCGCTTCCGTTCCTGCGCGAGCCGGCGCCCGAGTCCGACGCGCTCCACGAGCTCGACGCCGCCGAGCGGGAGCGGCTCGACGCGGAGGAGGAGCGGGATCGCGCCCTCGCCGCGCTGAAGGAGCTCGAAGCCGATCACCGCGCCGGCCGGATCTCGGACGAGGACTACCGGGGGGTGGTCGGTGTGGTGCGGCGCGACGCGGCAGAGGCCCTTCGTGCGCTCGACAGGCTTCGCGCGGGAGACGGGGAAGGGACTCGGAAGGACGCCGCGAAGACCGCATGATGGGTCGTCGAGCGGGCCTCGAGGCAACCGCCGCGGGCCTGGTGACTCTCTGCATGCTGCTCGTGGCCGGCACGGCCGCCGGCGACCCGGGCACGGAGAAGGCTCACGTCGACGGGCGGATCGAGACGCTTCGCGGACAGGCTTCCGACGCCGATCGGCGCGCCGGCGTCCTCACGGAGGAGTTGAGCGCCGTCGCCGGGCGGGTGCGGGAGCTCGAGGCGGGTGTGAACGCGCAGCAGGCGCGGCTCAGCGTGCTCGAGGGTCAGCTCAGCTCCGCGCGCGCGCGGCTCGGAACGCTCGACCGGACGATCGCCGGCCAGTCGAAGCGTCTCGAGCGGCTCCGCGGGGAATATCGGATCGCGCTAGTGCGGCTCGAGCGGCGCGTGCGTGAGCTCTACATGACCGACGGCCCCGACACGCTCGCCTTCGTGCTCGGGACGGCGAGCTTCACCGACCTGCTCGACAACCTCGACCTGCTCGACCGCATCGGCCGTCAGGACGAACGGATCGCCTCGAGCGTCAAGTCGGCGCGCGACGGCGTGGCGGACGCCCGCCGAAGGACGCGCGCGGCCCGCGTGGAGGCGGCTCGCGTCGAGGCGACCGTCTCCTCGGCGACGACCGAGCAGCGCGGGATCGTGACGCGGCTCGTCGCCAGTCGCGATGCGCTCGTCGCTGCCCGCAGCGAGAAGACCACCACGCTCGCCTCGATTCGGTCCGACCGTGACTCGACGCTCGCCGAGATCGACGCGCTCGAACAGCAGAGTGCCGCACTGGCGGCACGGATCCGGGAGGCGCAGCAGCGCTCCTCGGCTCCCGCGGTGGTCGCTGCGTCGGGCAGCGGCGTGCTCGGGTGGCCGGTCTCCGGGCCGGTGACGAGCGGCTTCGGAGTCCGCTGGGGACGGATGCACGAGGGAATCGACATCGCGGTCGGCGAAGGGACGCCCGTCAGGGCGGCCGCGGCCGGGACGGTCATCTACGCGGGTTGGATGGGAGGCTACGGCAACCTCGTCGTCGTCGACCACGGGAACGGGCTCTCGACCGCGTACGCGCACAATTCGTCCCTCGCCGCCTCGGTCGGCCAGTCGGTCGCGGCGGGCGAGGTCGTCTCCTACTCCGGTAACACGGGCAACTCGACCGGGCCGCACGTCCACTTCGAGGTGCGGGTCAACGGCAGTGCCGTCGATCCGCTCAGCTACCTCTAGGACATCCTCGTCGACACGATGCAGTGGACGTCGGATCGTCAGACACCGATTCTTGTCAAGATGTCCGCTGCGGACCCGTCACGCAAGGCACAGGGACGATGCGACACGACATCCACTCGGATCGCGCGCCTGTGGACGAATCGGCACACAATCGGCACCCTCTTCCCTTGACAGAGAT
>DASTKF010000008.1:0-4771 GCA_035716065.1 Gaiella sp. | reverse complement strand
GCAGACATGCCCGGGCCGGAGGCGAGCTCGACCATCACGCCGCCCGTGTCCGGAGGAGCGCCGGGGCTCTCGTCCTCCGACACCGGCTCGAGACGCGGACGCGGGTCCCACATCGCGTCGTTCGGGTTCTGCGGCATCCCTTCCCTCGAGTATAGACCCGCTCGGACGCCCTTCCGGCGGCCCGCTTGACTTGCCTCGGACGCCGTGTAACGGTGGACTCCAAGCGACGGACGGCGGGGTGTCGGGGGTGCCTGCACAGACGCACAGGTCGCTGCGGCAGCGGGCCGCCGGGGGAGGCCCCATCGGCCGGACGAGCCGGCAGACGCCCGCTCGGCTCGGCATCCTCGGAGGCTTCGCACTCCAGCGGGGCGGCGCATCGACGCACCAGCCGCCGCACGTCCAGCGCCTGCTCGCGTTCCTCGCGCTCCAGCGCCGCCCGCTCCACCGCTCGTTCGTCTCGGGCCGCCTCTGGCCCGACCTCACGCAGGAGCACGCCTTCGGCTGCCTGAGGTCGACGCTCTGGCGGATCGGCGACTGCGGCGTGCTCGAAGCGACGCGCACCGACCTCGCGCTCGGTCCCTGGGTCGAGGTCGACGCAAAGGAGCTCGAGACGTGCGCCGAGGCGATCCTCGAGCGCGGCGGCATCGACGACGCCGCCGAGGCGCACCTGCTCGTCCACGCCACCAACCTCCTCCCGGACTGGTACGACGACTGGGTGGTCGAGGAGCGCGAGCGGCTGTCCGAGCTCCGGGTGCTCGCCCTCGAGCTCGCCGCGGACGAGCTGATCGGCGCTGGCGCCTACTGCGACGCGGCGCTGGTCGCAAAGGCGGCGGTGCGCGCCGACCCGCTGCGCGAGAGCGCGACCCGCCTGCTCATTCGTCTCCACCTCGCCACCGGCAATCCCGGCGAGGCGGTACGCGTCTACCGGTCGTTCACCGCCAGGCTCTCGCACGACCTCGAGCTCGAACCGAGCCCGCAGATCGTCGAGCTCGTCGGCGGCCTCACCTGACGCTCCTCAGACGGCCCCCGCGAAGGTGTCGCGCACGTAGTCGAGCCGCGCGTCCCGGTCGCGTGGCGAGCGGAGGAACCGCGCCCACGCGTCTCGCTCGTGCGCGACGACGCCCAGCTCCCAGACGCAGAAGGTCGGCCGGTGCGGCCCGGCGAGTGGCCAGGGGTGGAACTCCGGGTCTGCGTCGCCGTCCTTCGCCCAGACGGTCTCCCACAGCTCGTTCTCGTTCTGCCACGTGCAGAGGAGGAGGAAGTGGAAGCCCTCGCCGCAGCGGTGGAGGATCACGAACCCGAGCGTGCCGCCGAGCCTGAGCTCCCCGAGGCGCGCCGCGTCGGCGAGGCCGAGCCGAGCGAGGTCCGACACCATTGGCTCGATCGACTCGTCCGCCGGGGCGACCTCGTACCACTTGAGCAGCGTGTCGCCGAGGGCGACGCTCTGTCCCACGGACGCGAGCTTCGTGGCGTGCAGGTAGCCGCGTCGGACGCCGGCCGCGTCCCGCTCGAGCAAGGTCACTCGGGGCCTCCCTCCGCCGGGGTGAAGTCCATCACCCAGTTCGTCTCCCACGCCTTGCCGCCGTCGTCCGAGAACGCCTGCTCCCACCGCGGCGTCGAGGTCGTCACGCCCGACCAGATGAAGCGCACGAGGATTGGGCGCCCCTTGAAGACGTCCTCACCCTGGAAGACGCCGGCCTCGCCGTCGAAGTGACCGAACAGCGGTGGGTCGAGCTCGCCGGATCGGCGCGAGTCGGCCCAGTAGATCGACCAGCGCCGCTTCTCGGGGTCGAAGAAGCGGAACGACATCCCGACGAAGCCGCCGTCGTGGTCGGTCGTGAACACGTCCTCGTTTCCGAAGCCGTCGAGAATCGGCCGCGCGACGGAGGTCGACGCGAACTCCTCCCAGTCGTCCGACCCGGCCAGCCGGCGCTTGAGCCGCCGGTTCGCGACGTTCCAGCTCCCCAGCAAGAAGTCGAAGTCCCTCGCCGTCGTCTCTGCCTGCAGCGTGTCGCTCATCGCTCGCCTCCCGTCTCCGGAATCTGCGTGGAGGACAGGCTTACGCCGGTCCCCCACACGGTTTCTTCCCGGACGCTATCTCCGAAATAGGGCAGATCCCGCCCGCTATCCGTGGTTCACTTCGCGCATGCAGACGCCGACCGCTCGTCTCCTCGAGCTGCTCGAGCTGCTCCAGGCGCGCCCGCTGACGACGGGGACCGAGATCGCCGAGCACCTCGAGATCGACCGGCGCACCGTGCGGCGCTACATCGCCGCACTGCAGGACATGGACATCCCGGTGGAGGGCCAGCGCGGGGTCGGCGGCGGCTACCGCGTGCGGCCGGGATACCGCCTGCCGCCGCTCATGCTCTCCGACGACGAGGCCGTCGCGATCGTGCTCGGGCTGATCGCGGCTCGCCGGCAGGGGCTCGACAGCGGCGAGGGAGCGGCCGACGGCGCGCTCACGAAGATCCATCGCGTGCTGCCCGACCTGCTGCGCCGCCGCGTCGAGGCGCTCGAGACGGCGCTCGGCTTCACCGCCTCGCCACGCGCGGGAGCCCCGGTCGCGGGCGACACCGTGCTGCTGCTCGCCGACGCCGTCCGCCGCGGGCACCGCGTGCGCACGTCCTACAAGGCGTTCTCGGGCGAGCGGACGCGGCGCGAGCTGAGCCCGTACGGGCTCGTCGTCCATTCGGCGCGCTGGTACCTCGCCGCGCACGACCACCTGCGCGACGACCTGCGCACGTTCCGGATCGACCGCATGAGCCGCACGATGCTGCTCGAGACGACGGCCGACCCACCGCCCGAGGGGTTCGACGCCGTGGAGCACGTAAGCCGGTCACTCGCCCGCGTGCCGTGGGGCCACGAGGTGGAGGTTCTGCTCGACCTGCCGCTCGAGCAGGCGGCGCGACGGCTGCCCGCGACGCTCGCGGAGCTCGTGGAGTCGGACGACGGCACGTTGCTGCGGATGCGCGTCGACTCGCTCGACTGGATGGCCGGCACGCTCGCGAGCCTGCGCTGCGCGTTCACCATCATGGCGCCGGACGAGCTCAGGGCGAGCGTGCGCGAGCTGGCGTCGCGACTGGCCGCGGCAGCGTAGCTGTAAGCGGAGCGAGCGCTCCGCTTCTGCTACCCTTCCCCGGTGGCAACGACGGAACCGACGCTCCGGCGCGACGCGCAGGCGAACCGGGAACGGATCCTCGAGGCGGCCCGCGCCGTCTTCGCCGAGGAGGGAATCGACGCGTCGGTCGAGCAGGTCGCGCAGCGGGCCGGTGTCGGCATGGGCACGCTCTACCGCCGCTTCCCGACCAAGCACGACCTCGTGGAGGCCGTCATCGCCGAGTCGCTCGACGAGTTCGTTGCCGCGGCCGAGAACGGCCTCGCCGCGGAGGATCCGTGGACTGGCTTCGCCCGGTTCGTCGAGCGGGTGCTCGAGCTGCACGCGGAGAACCGCGCCCTGCGCGAGCTGCTCGCGGGCACGGAGCACGGCCGGGTGCGGGACGAGGTCAGGCGGCGCGTTCGGCCGCTCGTTCGCCGGCTCGTCGAGCGCGCACAGGCGGACGGCTCGCTGCGCGCCGACTTCGTGCCGGAGGACATGCCGCTCGTCTTCATGACCGGCGGCCGCGTGATCGAGGCCTCGCGCTGCGTCGCGCCCGATCTCTGGCGGCGCTACCTCGGGCTCCTGCTCGACGGGCTCCGCGCCGAGGGCGCGACACCCCTCCCCCGCGGCCCGCTCACGCGGCCGCAGATGAACAAGCTTCTCGACAGGGAGCGGCGATGAGGGACGGCAACGGCGCGGGCACGACGCGCCCGGCAGCGATCGAGATCCCCGACGAGGGGCTTCACGGCCGCGCGCTCACGACGGTCTTCGTCGCGCTGATGCTCGGCATGTTCCTCGCCGCGCTCGACCAGACGATCGTCTCGACGGCGCTGCCGACGATCGTCGGGGAGCTCGGCGGCCTCGACCACCTCTCCTGGGTCGTGACGGCGTACCTGCTGGCCTCGACGGTCTCGACGCCGCTCTACGGAAAGCTCGGCGACATGCTCGGGCGCAAGCCCGTCTTCATCGCCGCGATCGTGATCTTCCTCGCCGGGTCGATGCTCTCCGGCCTCTCCCAGACGATGCTCCAGCTGATCCTCTTCCGCGCGCTCCAGGGTCTCGGCGCGGGCGGGCTCATCGTCGGCGCGCAGTCGATCCTCGCGGACATCATCCCGCCGCGGCGCCGCGGCCGCTACATGGGCTTGATGGGCGCGGTCTTCGCCGTCTCGTCCGTTGCCGGACCGCTCCTCGGCGGCTTCCTCGTCGACAACCTCTCGTGGCGGTGGGTCTTCTACGTGAACATGCCGATCGGGGCGCTCGCGCTCGTGATCGTGATCACGCGGCTCCACCTGCACGTCCCCCACACGCGGCACAAGGTCGATTACCTGGGCGCCGGCCTCCTCGCGGGCGGCGTCGGGGCGCTGATCCTGATGACGACGTGGGGCGGCAACCAGTACGCCTGGGGCTCGCCGGAGATCATCGCGCTCGGGCTCGGCGGTGTCGCGATGCTCGTCGCGTTCATCTGGCAGGAGCGCCGCGCGTCGGAGCCGGTCATCCCGCTGACGCTCTTCGAGTCGGGGACCTTCCGGCTCTCGAGCGGGATGGGCTTCATGATCGGAATGGCGATGTTCGGGGCGATCATCTACCTGCCCCTCTTCCTCCAGCTCGTCTACGGCGCGAGCCCGACGAGCTCCGGCCTGCGGATGATCCCGCTGATGGGCGGCCTGCTGACGG
>DASTKF010000007.1:0-3672 GCA_035716065.1 Gaiella sp. | reverse complement strand
CGCGGTTGATGGAACGGGATCCGACCGTCGAGTGACCCCGGCTGGCGTGCCGCCGGATCCCGGCTAAGGTTCGACGCGATGAGCGCCCGCACGTTCCAGTTCACGTCCGAGTCGGTCACCGAGGGGCATCCCGACAAGGTCGCCGACCAGATCTCCGACGCCGTCCTCGACGCCGTCATGAAGGACGATCCAGAGGGCCGCGTCGCCTGCGAGACCCTCGTCACGACCGGGCTCGTGGTCGTCGCGGGCGAGATGACGACCGACACCTACGTCGACGTCCGCTCGATCGTCCGCGAGACGATCGCGGACATCGGCTACACGCGCGCCAAGTACGGCTTCGACGCCGAGACCTGCGGCGTGATGGTCGCGATCGACGAGCAGTCGCCGGACATCGCCCAGGGCGTCGACGAGTCGTTCGAGGCCCAGCACGGCGACACCGACCCGATCGACCGGATCGGCGCGGGCGACCAGGGGATGATGTTCGGCTACGCGACGCGGGAGACCGACGAGCTGATGCCCCTGCCGATCATGCTCGCGCACAAGCTGGCGAGGCGGCTCGCCGCCGTGCGCAAGGCGGACGTGCTGCCGTACCTGCGGCCCGACGGCAAGACGCAGGTCACGGTGCGCTACGAGCTCGACGAGCACGGGATCCAGCGTCCGGTCGAGATCGAGCGGGTGCTGATCTCGACACAGCACCGCGACGGCCTCGACGCCGAGACCCTCATCAAGCCGGATCTGCTCGAGCACGTCGTCGAGCCGATCCTGCACGCCGACTACCGCGACCTCTTCGACGCCTCGCGGGTCGGCGCGAAGGGCTTCTTCTACGTCAACCCGACGGGCAAGTTCGTCGTCGGGGGGCCGATGGGCGACACAGGGCTCACCGGCCGCAAGATCATCGTCGACACGTACGGCGGCGCGGCCCCGCACGGCGGCGGGGCCTTCTCCGGCAAGGATCCGACGAAGGTCGACCGCTCGGCCGCGTACGCGGCGCGGTACGTCGCGAAGAACGTCGTGGCCGCGGGCCTGGCCGATCGCTGCCAGGTGCAGGTCGCGTACGCGATCGGCGTCGCGCACCCGATGAGCGTGCTCGTCGACACGTTCGGCACCGAGGCCGAGGGGCTTTCCAACGACCGGATCTCCGAGCTCGTGTCGAAGCACTTCGACCTGCGCCCGGGCGCGATCGTCCGCGATCTCGATCTCCGCCGCCCGATCTACAGGAAGACGGCCGCCTCCGGTCACTTCGGCCGCACCGACTCGGCCGACCACACGTGGGAGCGCACCGACAAGGTCGATGGGCTCCGTGCCGCGGCCGGGCTGGCCGCGCGTGCTGCAGTCTGACCTCTAGGCCTTCGCCGGCACCCGCTGGACGAGCGCCTGCGCGCGCTCGGTCAGCCGGGCGAGCAGCTCATCCGCGCGCTGCTGCGTCAGCCTCCCGTTGGAGACGGCCTTCGCGGCGCGTGCCTTCGCCGGCGCGACGATCGCGGCGACGAGACCGTCGACGCTCTTCCCCTTCGACGTGGCGATCTGTGCGAGCGACTGACCGTCCTGACGCGCGGTCCTGATCTCCTTCGGCGTCATCCCGAGGTACTTCGCGGCGAGGTGGAGGCGGTTCACGCGGACGATCCGCGCGACCAGTGCCTTGTGCTTCTGGGTGAACGCCCTGCGGGCGCCGATGCCGAGCCCCTTGGCGTTCGCGACCCGCTCCTTCAGCTTCGCGCCCTGCTCGGGCGTCAGCTTCCCGGCGGCGACCGCGGCGTCGATCCGGCTGTTCAGCTCGGCCTTGAAAGCGGTACGAAGCTGGTCGCCGGTGATGCCGAGACGCGCGGCGACCGCATCGCCGAGCGTGGGCGTGTCGGCCGCGGATGCAGCGCCGGCGCCGAACGCGAGCGTTGCGACCGCGACGAGGGCGGCTGCGAGTGCGATGTGACGTCTCACGATTCCGAGTCTCCTTCGTCCGAGTGATCGCGACAAGCGAATCAGCCTCGCGTTCGCCGTCCGTGAGCGCCGCGTAAGCCGAACGTAAGCGCTCTACGCCGCAAGGCGGACGTAGAGGCCCTGCGCGGCCTTCTCGGCGATCGCCCGCTCGTCGTCGCCGAGGACGACCTTGAGCTGGCCGGCTGCGGGCTGCGTCTCACGGATCTCGACGTTCGAGCCGGGGACGAAGCCCTCGTCGTAGAACCAGTGGAGCAGGTCGCCGTCGTGCTCGGCAAGGCGCACGATCTCGCCGCGCTGGCCCGGCGTGAGCTCGGCGAGCGCGACGAGCCCCTCGTTCTCGCTCTGCTCGAGCTCCGTCGAGATCGGCCACCCGTGCGGGCAGCGGTCAGGCCGGCCGAGGCGCTCGTAGATGCGATCGATCATGTCCTCGCTGAACGTGTCGCCCATCTCGTCCGCGTGGACGTGCGACTCGGAGGCCGTGTAGCCCATGAAGTCGGTCAGGAACCGCTCGATGATGCGGTGCTTGCGGACGACCTTCTCCGCGCGCTCGATCCCGGCCGGTGTGAGGATCGCCTCCTTCTGCTCGCCTCGCTCGACGAGGCCCTCCGCCTCGAGCCGCTTGAGCATCTCGCCCGCGGACGCCCGCGAGACCCCGAGCATCTCGGCGACGCGCGAGGCGATCGCGCTCTCGCCGGCGGGGCGGTACTCGCCGATGGGGAAGGCGAGGAAGTAGATGACCTCGAGGTACTCGTCGATCGAATGGCCGTGACCCGCCATCGGGCGGAGTCTACCCACCCGATTCCGCCAGCCTGCCGCCGTCGCGGTGCACGAGCCAGAGCACCGGCGCCGACAGCACGATGAGCAGGAGCGCGGGAATCGCGGCCTTCGAGTAGGCGCCGACCTGCGTCGCGCCCCAGATCTCGGTCGCAAGGGTGTCGAAGCCGATCGGCCGCAGGAGGATCGTCGCGGGCAGCTCCTTCATCGCCGACAGGAAGACGAGCGCCGCCCCCGCGAGGGCGCCGGAGCGGACGAGCGGGACGGTGACGAGCCAGGCGGTCGCGAGGGGGCCTCGGCCGAGCCCCCTGGCCGCCTCCTCCACGCGGGGGCTGACGCGCGCGAGCCCGGTGTCGAGGCCGGAGAGCGCGAGCGGGAAGAAGCGGACGGCGTAGGCGAAGACGAGCAGCCCGAGTGTCTGGTAGACGGGCGAGGCGTAGCGGGCCGCGAAGAAGACGAGCGACAGCGCGATGACGAGGCCGGGGAGCGCGTTGCCCGCGTACGAGAGACGCTCGAGCACGCGGGCCAGCGGGCCGGGATAGCGGTGGACGAGCACCGCCACCGGGATCGCCGCCGCGACGGTGGCGAGCGCGGCAAGCGCCGACGCGCCGAGTGAGTGCACGGCCTCGTCCCACGGCACGACGAGGCGCCGGTCGTTCGAGATCCCGCGGCCGAGCCAGTAGAGGAGGACACCCGCCGGCAGGACGAGGAACAGTCCCGTGACGAGCCCGCACCACGCGACGGCTGGCCAGCGGGCCGCGCCGAGCTCGACCGGCCTCGCCCGGCGGGCGGCGCCGGGGCCTGTACGCCAGAGCCGTCCGCGCGTCCGGGCACGGAGCTCGAACACGAGCGCGATCGCCGTCAGCCCGACGAGGACGAGCGCGAGCACCGCGGCAGGCGTCCGGTCGAAGAGGCTCTTGTACTGGACGTAGATCGCGCGGGTGAGCGAGTCGTAGCGCATCA
>DASTKF010000006.1:0-10898 GCA_035716065.1 Gaiella sp. | reverse complement strand
GGCGGTATCCTGCGTCTTCGCGCGGTGGCGGTAGCTCAGTTGGTAGAGCCCCGGGTTGTGGTCCCGGTGGTCGCGGGTTCGAGTCCCGTCCGCCACCCTGTTTCGACTGCGCGCGTGACTCAGATCGTTCGGACGAAGGAGCCGCCGCCGATCACGCGCTCAGGGCGATCGCCGACGCGCTCGCGGAGGCCGCGGTCGGAGGTGACGAGCCACCAGGGCGAGGCGAGCTGCGGCACGAGCTCGACGATCGCGTCGTCGGCGTTGTGCGATCCGACGACATCCGCGGCATCCTCGGGCGCGGCGCCGTCGAAGACGACCAGCAACTCGTGACCCTCGTGCTCCGCCCATGCGCGCGCCCGCCGGATGAGCTCCTCGCGCGAGACGTTCGGCCACTGCGACCGCCGCGTGTTCTCTGCGTCGACGACGACCAGAGCCATGGCTCCAGTATGGGCCCGCCGATACCTTCTCGGACCGCAACGGCCCGGTAGCTCAGCGGATAGAGCGGCCATCGTCATGGTCGACGCCGCCGGGGCGAGGTCCTTCGACGTTTCGGCGACGCGGACTGGCATGTGACCTCCGCCGCCGCGAGGGCCCTTTAACCCGGTGCTACCCGGCTCCTACCAGGACGCAACCGCCTGCCCCGATCGTGCCCGGCGACGCGGGATCAGCCCGCCGGACCGAAAGGAGCAGCACGTGAGCACCACCATCGAAACGGTTCGCAACGGCGTGGATACGGAGACGCTGTTCGCGACCTTGGACGCCGTCAAGGCGCAGCCGGAGCTCGGGAGGTTCCAGTTCCGCGTCCACAACCGCTGGCTCGGCGGCGCGCACAACCGCTCGACGATCAAGGACTTCTACGCGGCTGGCGGGGAGGATGCCTCCCGCGCCGAGGCGTTCGAGCTCGACGCCGGCGAGCCGGCAATCCTGATCGGGACCGACACCGGCCCGAACCCGGCGGAGTTCCTCCTGCACGCACTGGCCGCGTGCCTGACGACGTCGCTCGTGTACGTCGCCGCGGCGCGCAAGGTGCGCCTGACGCGCGTCGAGTCGAGGCTCGAGGGGGACATGGACGTCCGCGGCGCGCTCGGTCTATCCGACGAGGTGCGCAACGGGTTCGATCGGATCCGGATCTCGTTCCGGGTCGAGGGCGACGCGCCACCCGAGAGGCTCCGGGAGCTGGTCGAGCGGGCGAAAGCGCGCTCCGCTGTCTTCGACATGGTCACGAACGGCGCCCCGGTGCACGTCGGGGTCGAGCCGTGAGCACGGCGAGCGGCGTCCGGTTCGGCCGGGCGCCGCGCCCCCTCTCCCCCGTGGAGGTCGACACCGTCGTCGTCGGCGCCGGTCAGGCGGGGCTCGCACTCAGCCACCATCTCTCGCGCGCCGGGCACGAGCACGTCCTCCTCGAGCGAGGCCGCGTCGGGCAGCGCTGGCACGAGCGCTGGGACTCGCTCACGCTGCTCTCGCCGAACTGGATGAACAGGCTCCCCGGCGTGGCCGCCCCTGGCGATCCCGACGGCTTCGTGTCCCGGGCCGACGTGATCGACCATCTCGAGGCGTACGCGCGGTCGTTCGACGCACCGGTGGTCGAAGGGGTCGAGGTCACGCGGATCGAGCGCCGCGGATCGTCCTTCCGCGTCGAGACGACGGACGGCGTCTGGCTCGCATCGAGCGTCGTGCTCGCGACCGGCGACGCGGCCGACCCGTATGTGCCCTTCCCGGCGCCGTCGGAGCTCGTCTCCCTGCACGCCGCCGACTACCGCCGGCCGGACCTGCTCCCCGACGGCCCCATCCTCGTCGTCGGCGCAGGCGCGACAGGGCAGCAGCTCGCACTCGAGCTGGCCGTCTCCGGGCGTCCGGTCGTGCTGTCGGTCGGGCGGCATTCCCGCGCGCCGCGGCGCTACCGTGGCCGCGACATCTTCGACTGGCTCGAGCTGCTCGGCGACTTCGACCGGGCGGTCGACGAATTGCCCGACCTCGAGGCGGCGAAGCGCGTGCCCCTGTTTCCTCTCAGCGGCGCGAACGGGGGCGAGGAGCTCGGCCTCGACCGCCTCGCCGCCCTCGGCGTCACGATCAGCGGACGCCTCGAGCGCTTCGACGGGGTCCGCGCCGTGTTCGCCGGCGATCTGGCCGAGAACGTCGCCGCCGCGGACGCGCGCCTCGTCAAGGTGTTGCGCCGCATCGACGCGCACCCGCTCGCACGTGGCACGGACGGAAGTCACCCGGAGCCCCTAGCCCTGCCGGCCGGCCCGCGCAGCCTCGACCTCGACGGCTTCGCCGCGGTGGTGTGGGCGACCGGGTTCCGCCGCTCGTATCCGTGGCTGCGTGTCGAGGGTGCGCTCGACCGGAGCGGCGAGCTCGTCCACCGGCACGGCGCGACGCGGATTCCCGGGCTGCACGTCCTCGGCCTCGCCTTCCAGTCCCGGCGCAGCTCGCACTTCATCGGAGGCGTCGGCCGCGACGCCGAGACGATCGCCCGCCGGATCGTGGGCAGCCGCGTCCGGGGGCGCCGCCTCGGGTGGCGGCGGATCGCGGTGGCGGCGCTCGGCGCCCTCCTGCTCCTGCCCTCGGCGGCGGATGCCGCCGTGAAGCGCCCGCGGCCGACCGATGTCCCGCTCGCAGAGACGACGATGGCCCCGAACGGCTACCAGATCTACAACGACTACGCGTCGCCGGAGCGCACGTACTCGTCCGAGCGCGTGGTCGTCCACTACGTCGTGCTCGGCATCGACGCCCCGCCCCTCAACGACGACGACGCCGACGGCGTTCCCGACTACGTCGAGCTCGTCGGGCGGGCCGCCGACCGTGCGCTCGCCTACTACGAGCGGCGCGGGTTCCGGGCCCCGCTCCCCGACGAGGACGGGCCGGACGCGCGCCCCGACCTCTACGTCACGCGTTTCATGCCGGGAACGCTCGGCATCGCGTTTCCTGGCGTCGCCGCCGCGGGCGGCGCGTTCGCGGTGGTGTCGAACAACCTCGACCCGAGTGGAGAGCGGAGCTTCGCGAGCGTCCACGCCACCGTGGCGCACGAGCTCTTCCATCTCGTGCAGTTCTCGTACTTCCCCGCGGATGGCGCGGCAGCGCTGCCGGCGCCCTGGATCCTGGAAGGGACGGCCGCAGCGCTCGAGACACGGGTCGCGCCGGAGCTCGACGACCTCGTGTCGACGCTCCAGGTGAGCCACTGGTTCGCGGCGACGGGCCGGAGTATCCTCTCGCAGAGCTACGGCGCCCAGCTCCTCTGGCGAAGCTTCGACGTCCAGGAGCCGCGGTTCCTGCCCGCGTTCTTCGAGCGCCTCGCCGCCCGGCCCCTCAGCGGTGACGGAGTCGACGCGGTCGGCGCCACGTACGCGCAGATTGCGGGGACGTCGTTCGCGCAGGCGTTCCACCGGTTCGCCGTCGCCGTCGCCGGCGACCACGGCGACCTGATCGAGCCTGCATTCTCTCTCGGGCCGGCCGCGACGCGCACGGCCGTCGTCGCACCGCTCGCCGTGCACTACGTCAGGCCGGTGCTGCCGCGGGCCGGAGGCTATGCGCTCACCGTCGCCTTCCCGCGCGGGCGCGGCACGGCTTCCGCCACACTGACGTACGAGCTGGAGAGCGAGGTGGCGGGCGGGTGGCCGTCACTCCGGCGAATCGCGGGTCGAACCTTGGACGCCGGCCGGACGACGACCTTCGCCGTCTCGGCGGCGCTGCGTGCCGATCCGCGCCTCGCGCATCCGCTGCTCGTCGTCTCGAACGGCGGCCCGCGCGCCGTCCGTTACGCCGTCAGGGCACGCTGAGCGTCCTCCGCACGCCGGCGCGCGACGACGTACCCGAGTTGCTCGGCCAGAGCGGCCGCCTCGCCGAGGAGCGTGGCGGCCTCGGAGGTCCGGCCGACACTGCGCAGTACGTCGGAGCACGCGATGAGGGCGTCCGCCTCCATGCGGCTTCCCGGCCCGCTCGCGGACGCGATCGCCGCGCGCGCCTCGCCGACGTGCCGCAGCGCCGCTGCCGAGTCGGCGCGATGTGCCTCGACGAGGGCGAGGACGACCCGCCACCAGACGCCCAACCACAGACCTGGGGCCCGGACCCGCTCCGCGATGTGCGCGAAGCGCTCTGCTTCGTCGTCTCGTCCGTGCCGCGCGAGCAGGAGCCCCAGGCGCCATGCGACGTTCGCCTTCGAGAGCTCGTCGTCGGACCGGCCCAGGCTCTCGAAGCCGGCTCGGAGCACACGCTCGGAGGCCGCGTCGTCACCGGCCATCAGCTCGACCTCGGCGATCGCGATCGAGTGACTCGCCGCGGACACCCACAGGCCGAGCTCCTCGAGCGCCCGCCGCGTCTCCTCGACGAGGAGCCGTGCCTGCTCGAACTCACCACGTGCTGCCAGCAGGAGACCGAGCGCCCCGCGGGCCGAGGCATGGACGTGGGCGGAATGGAACGCCTGTGCGATGTCCTCCACCCTGGCGATCGCCTCGTCCACGGGGACGGCTCCCCCCGGCAGCGTGATGCAGATCCAGTTCAGGACGCGATGCTCGATCTCCGCGTCGCCCGCCTTCCTCGCGTGGTCCAGCGCGACCGACAGCCGCTGTTCGGGGTTCGGCACGCCGCCGCGGTCGAACGCGTGGAAGCGGACGAGCTCGGCCATCGCCATGGCGCCGTGATCGCCGGCTTGCTCGAGCACCGGCAATGCGTCCTCGACGTCGCGGAGCATCCGCTCCGGGGTCAACGCGTCGTCGCGCCACATGAGCGCGAGCAGCGTCGCGAGCTGCGCCCGCGCTGCGAGCCGCTCGTCGCCGAGCTCGGTGGCGAGGGCGTGTGCCTCGGCGAGCACCTCGCGCGCTCTCGCGCGCTCGCCGCGCCAGGTGAGCGCCTCACCGAGCTTGGGCAGGAGCTCCACGCGCTCATGTGCATTGCGCGGCAGGAGCTCGCAGGCCCGCGCGAGCAGCGACGAGGCCGCGAACCAGTCGTCCCGGTCCATGGCGGCGAGCCCGGCCGGGCGCAGATGCACCGCGGCCCGCTCGGCGAGCCGTTCGACGGCCGCGCCGCGCTCTCCCGACTCGATGCGCGCGCGCAGGGCCGAATCGAGGTGGTGCGCCGCCGAGGCGTCTCCGTCCGTCCCCGCCTCGAGCGCGCGCGCGGCCAGGCGCTCGTGCAGCTCGGCGCGCCGCCGCTTCGGCAGGCCGGCGTACGCGGCGTCACGCACGAGGGCGTGCCGGAACGACCAGCCGTCGCCGTCGTCGATCTCGCTCGGGAGGATGAGCTCGCGCCGGACGAGCGTCACCAGCGATGGCGCCGCGTCCTCGCCGATGAGCGCCGAGACCTCGTCGGACGTGAACGACGTCCCGCACACCGCCGCCGCTTGGACAGCCGCTCGATCGGCCTCGTCGAGCCGGTCGAGGCGCGCGGCGAGCAGCATCTGGATCGAGTCCGGAAGTGTTCCGAGCTCGCCCTCGAGCGCAGCGGCGAGCAGCTGCTCGATGAAGAGTGGATTGCCTTCCGCGGTCTCCAGGATGCGGCGTCGCGCCGCGGCGTCGAGCCGTCCGTTCGAGGAGAGCAGGTCGAGCAGCGTCTCCGACTCCGCGGCCGGCAACGCGTCGAGGAGGATCGTCGAGCCGCGCACGCGCCCGCCGCCCCAGTGCGGCCGGAGGTCGAGGAGGTCTGGACGCGCCAGGCACAGCACCAGGATGGGAGCGCGAGCGAGCTCGACGAGCGACTCGACGAGGTCGAGGAACGCGGGTGCGGCCCAGTGCACGTCCTCGACGACGAGGAGGAGCGGCCGTTCGCGCGCGAGGCCGGCCAGCAGCCTGCGCGTCGCGAGCGCGGCGTCCTGGGCGTGTGCGGTTCCGGTCTGGAGCCCGACCGCGACCGCGAGCTGGTCGGCGAGGTGCGGGGCGTCCTCCGTCCCGAGCCGTCTGCGAAGCCACGAGGCGGGGTCGCCGTCGGCGAGCTCGGTCAGCAGGCCGCGGAGCGGCTCGTACGTCGAGTCGCGCCCGTCGGCCCGGCAATGCGTGACGGCGGCGTTTGCCACCGCTCCCAGGCGCTCGACACACTCGACGGCGAGGCGCGTCTTGCCGAGCCCCGGAGCGCCGAAAACGGTGACGAGACGCGGAACGCCCGCTGCGATGGCGGATTCGAGCTCCCCGGCGACCTCGTGGAGCTCCTGCTCACGTCCGACGAGAGGCGTTTCGAGGCGGCGGACCAGCGGTGCCGCGTCCGGGTCGACCGTGGCGATCTGCCAGCCGTTCTCACGCGGCGAGGCGTCGACAGCATGCCGAACCGTCCGCCACGTGCGCGCCGACGCGACGACGTCCCCGGCACGCGCTCGCTCCTGGAGCCGGGCGGCCTCGTCGACGGGAGCGCCGGCGACGAGCGGGTCGCCGGTCACGACCTCGCCGGTCGCGAGGCCGATGCGTCCGGCGAGGCCCGCGGTGCGGAGCGCCAGGGCAGCGGTGACGGCCCGCAGCGAGTCACCGTCCTGCGATGCCGGAACGCCGAACACGCCGAGGACCCGCCCGCTGCCGAACGGGGCGACACTCGCGCCGTGGCCGGCGAGCTCGTCCTCCGCGGCGCGGGCCGCCTCGAGCAGCGCGGCACGCCGTGCCTCGGGGTCGTCGGGAGCGTCCGCCGGCGCGACGTCGGCGATGAGGACGGTGACCAACCTGCGCGATTCCACGAGCGGCGGTGGCGCGGGCGAGTGTGTCTCACCGTCGGGGGCCGCGTCGGGGGCCGGTGCGCGGTCGGTCGCGACGAGGTCGAGCGACCGGTCCTGTTGCAGCATTCGCCGCTGGAGCTCCTTCAGTCTCTGCGGCGGCTCGATGCCGAGCTCGTCGCGAAGCGTCCGGCGGAAGATCTGGTACGCCTCGAGCGCCTCGGCGTGCCGCCCGCAGCGGTAGAGAGCCAGCATGAGCTGTCCTCGCGGCCGCTCGCGCAGCGGATGGCGTTGGACGAGCGCCTCGAGCTCGGCGACGAGCGCCGCCTCGCGGCCGAGGGCCAGCTCGGCGTCGATGCGCTCCTCGAGGCAGGCGAGACGGTGCTCTTCGAGCCGCGCCTCCTCCAGCCGGGCGAACGGCTCCGGGAACTCCGCCAGCGGCACCCCGCGCCACAGGTCGAGCGCCCGCCGCAGCACCCCGGCCGCCTCCTCCGCGCGGCCATCCGCCAGCGCTTCGCGTCCCCGCGCCTGCAGCGCCTCGAAAGCGTGCAGATCGAGCGTGTGACCGTCGAGGTCGAGGCGGTACCCAGGCGAGCGCGTCTGGATCAGCTCGCGCGGCAGGCGCTTGCGGAGCTGGGAGACGAAGATCTGCACCATCTTGGGCGCGCTGTCCGGCACCTCATCGCCCCAGAGCCCGTCGACGAGGTGGTCCATTGGCACGACCCGGCCGGCCTGGAGCAGCAGGAACGCGAGCAGCGCCCTCTGCTTGCCGCCGGCCAGGTCGAGCGGGCCTGTGTCGTCTGCCGCTTCGAGCGGCCCGAGTATGCGAAAGTCCACGTCGCTCGCGACGATTATCACGTCCGGTTGCGGGCGGGGGTGGAGCGCCGCAGGCTGGTGGCTCTGGAGCGCCGCTCGAGGGCGGCGGCAGGCGATCGCTCGCGACCGTGAACCCGTCGCGGTTCCGCCCGGCGCCCTGACCTGCGCGGCCCGGCGTGGCGCGCGGTCGCTTGCGCGCAGGCCCGCAGCCGTGGTTACCGGCCATATACCGGCGCACCACCCGACCTGCAACCGACGCGGTGTCTGCTGCCCGTCGACAGCTCCGGCCGAGCCGGAGAACGGACACGAAGGAGATATCCATGACGAAGCGCATTGCAGCTTTGGTTGTGCTCGCGGCGGCGTGCCTCGCCGTCGCCGGCGCGGCGCAGGCAGAGGTGACCACGAACCAGCACGTCTCGATCGCGTACGCCGGGTACGTCCCGTGCGCGAACGGCGGCGCAGGTGAGCTGCTCACCGGCACGATCGACGTGCACGACCTCGCGTCGGAGACCGTCAACGGCAACAGCGCCGCCTGGCAGTTCGTCTTCGAGCGGCACGGCGAGCTCGTCGGCCAGGTCACCGGCGACACGTACCGTGTCGCGGGGGTCGAGCACGGCGCCTATACGCAGAGACTCGACAGCGAGCACTCGACGCTCACGTACGTCAACCGGTACCGGCTGATCGGCCCCGGCCCGGGCAACAACCTGATGGTGCGGGAAACGGCCCACATCACGATCGACGCCGACGAGAACGTGGTCGTGCAGCACGACGACTTCACCGTCGACTGCGGGTAGCGCAAACGGCATGACGCGTGGAGCGGCCGTTCCGGCCGCTCCACGCAGCACCGTCCCATGGAACCTGCACCGTGGTTCTACGGACGCACCGGGCTTCTTCCGAGAGCAGGGATCGAGGCCGACCTCAAGGTCGCCAGGGTCATGGGTTCAACGTGGGGCGCGCCGATACCCTCTGAGGCACAGCACGGCCCCGTAGCTCAGCGGATAGAGCGGCAGGCTTCGAACCTGCGTGCGGAGGTTCGACTCCTCCCGGGGCCATCGTCATGGGGAACCCATGGTTCCGCCATGGGCCCCCTCCTTTCGGGCCGATCCGAGGATCGCTCCGTCCGGACCAGGTCCTACGCTCCGGCCATGACAATGGGAATCGTCGTGTTCGGGCTCGTGTTCCTCGCCGGGCTCGCGATCGGGACGAAGACCCGTCGCCCTCTGGCCACGGCCTGCGTCGTGGTCGGTGCGTTCTGCGCACTGCTCGTGATCCAGACGAACGATCCGTTCGTCGCGTTCGCGGCGTTCGCGCTCATCGCGCTCACGGGGCTGGTCGTCGACTCGGTGCGCGAGACGGTGGGACTGCTGCTCGGCCGATAGATGATCGATTCCGAATGCGCGCGAACCGGATGACGCCTCCGACGCGTCGCATGGCGTCCCGTCCGCACCCGGCCCGTACCTCCAGGTACTGGCCGGGCACGGCCGGGCCACCCTGCTCGGTCGGTGACGCCCCCGGACGTCACTCGCATTCGGAATCGATCATCTAGATTGACCCGCGCCTCCGCGGGCGTGGTGGAACTGGCGAGACACGCCGGCCTTAGGAGCCGGTGCTCGAAAGAGCATGGGGGTTCGAATCCCTCCGCCCGCATCACGCCGAGCGCTGCCCGGCGGCCACTCCGAGCGCAGCTGCTTGAATCCGGGCATGAGCCAGGTGGAGGAGCTCGGCGGGAATCGCGTCCGCCTCACGGTCGACGTCTCGCCGCACGAGCTCGAGCACGCGGTCGAGCACGCGGCCTCCGACCTCGCCGGCTCCGTCAAGATCCCCGGCTTCCGCAAGGGGAAGGTTCCCCGCCAGGTGCTGCTCGCGAACGTCGGCAGGGACCGGCTCTGGGTCGAGGCCGTCGAGTCCCACATCGGCGGCTGGTTCTGGAACGCCGCCGCCCGCTCGCGCCTGCGGCCCGTGGCGTCCCCCGAGTACGACTTCGAGCTTCCGTCCAGCGAGACGGAGCCCTGGACCTTCAGCGCGACCGTCGAGGTGCAGCCGACGCCGGAGATCGTCGACTGGACGACGCTCGAGGTGCCGCGCGCCGAGTCGGTCGTCCCCGAGGAGCTCGTCGAGGCGGAGATCGACGCCCTTCGCAGCTCGATTGCCGAGCTTGTGCCGGCCGACGACAGGCCGGCGCAGGAGGGCGACACCGTGGTCGTCGACCTCGCCGGGGCGGACGGGACGGGCCAGTCGGACACCGTCGTCGAGCTCGGCTCCGGCCGCCTCGTCCCCGAGATCGAGGAGGCGCTCGTCGGCGCCGCGGTCGGCGACACGCGCACCGTGCGCTACGACCTGGCCGACGGGAACGAGACTGCTGTCGAGGTCACCGTCAAGCACGTCAACGAGAAGGTGCTGCCGGAGGCCGACGACGACCTGGCGCGTTCCGCCAGCGAGTTCGACACGATCGCCGAGCTGCGGGCCGACGTCGAGGGGCGCGTGCGCGAGGCGGTCGACGAGCGGATCGACGCGGCGTTCCGTGCCGCGGCCGTCGACGAGCTCGTCAAGGCGTCGAACGTCCAGGGGGCCGGCCCTCTCGTCGAGAGCCGCGCGCGCGAGCTCCTGAACGGCTTCGTCCGCTCGCTCGCGAACCGCGGGCTGACCCCCGAGGCCTACTTCGCCGCGACCGGCCAGACCCCGGAGCTCTTGACCGCGCAGGTCCGCGCCGAGGCGGCGCAGTCCGTCGCGCGCGAGCTCGCGCTCGAGGCGGTCGCCGAGAAGGCGGGGATCGTCGTCTCGGACGACGAGGTGAAGGACCTGATCCGCGAGCAGGCTGACGCATCGGACGATGACGCGGAGGCGATGATCGCCGACATCTGGGCACATGGGCACCAGGAAGCGCTCCGCGACGACCTGCGGATGCGCGCCGCGCTCGACCGGCTTGCAGCCGACGTGAAGCCGATCGACCCAGAGGCGCACGCGGCGCGCGAGGCGATCTGGACGCCGGACAAGGAGAAGCCCGCCGGCGAGACGAAGTTGTGGACCCCCGGAAGCGAGGAGAGTCGATGAGCCCCCTGATCCCGATGGTGATCGAGCAGACGTCGCGCGGCGAGCGGTCGTTCGACATCTACTCCCGCCTGCTCAACGAACGGATCATCTTCCTCGGGACGCAGGTCGACGACCAGATCGCGAACCTGATCATCGCCCAACTCCTGCACCTCGAGTCCGAGGACCCCGACAAGGACATCAACCTCTACAACAACTCGCCCGGCGGGTCGGTCTACGACGGCCTGTCCGTCTATGACACGATGCAGTTCATCAAGCCGGACGTGGCGACGACGTGCGTCGGGATCGCGATGAGCATGGGCGCGCTCCTGCTCGGCGGGGGCGCGGCAGGGAAGCGGTTCGCGCTGCCGAACGCAAAGATTCTGATCCACCAGGTGTCGGGCGGGTTCCAGGGACAGGCGACCGACAT
>DASTKF010000005.1:0-3290 GCA_035716065.1 Gaiella sp. | reverse complement strand
CGCCCGAGGCGCGCGCGCCGACCTCGAGCACGCGCTCGTGGTCGATCGGCTCCGGCCGCACGCCGGCGGCCGCGTTCGTCACGCAGGAGAGGGCCAGGCAGCGGATGCCCATGTGGCGCGCGGCGAGCACCTCGGGCACGGTCGACATCCCGACGAGGTCGGCGCCGAGAGCGCGCATCATCCGGATCTCGGCCGGCGTCTCGAAGGCGGGGCCGAGCCAGGCCGCGTAGACCCCTTCGCCGAGCTCGAGCCCGAGCCGCGCTGCCGTCTTGCGCGCGATCGCGCGGTAGCCGGCGTCGTATGCGTCGGTCATGTCCGGGAAGCGCGGCCCGACCGTCTCGTCGTTCGGCCCGACGAGCGGCGAGGAGCCCTGGAGATTCAGGTGGTCGGTGATCGTGACGAGGGTTCCCGGCTCGACCGACGGGTCGAGCGCGCCGCAGGCGTTCGTGAGGACCAGGCTGCGCACGCCGAGGCGACCGAGCACGCGGACCCCGAAGACGACGTCCGCCGGCGACAGCCCCTCGTAGAGGTGCGCACGGCCGTTCATCACGGCGACGGGCACCTCGCCGAAGCGCCCGAGGACGAGGGTGCCCGCGTGGCCGATCGCGGTCGAGGCGGGCCACCCGGGGATGTCGCCGTACGTGATCTCGACCGCTTCGCCGACCGCGTCCGCGAAGGACCCGAGGCCACTCCCGAGCACCACGCCGACCCGCGGCCGCAGCTCGGAGCGCGCGGCGATCGCGGCAACCGCGGCCTCGAGCGTCTCGCTCAGGCGGATCCCTCGGCGGCGCGCGCGTCGATCATCTCGACGATGCGCTGCACCGCCTCCTGCGGCTCGTCGGTCAGGTGCAGGAGCTCGAGGTCGGCCGGCGACACGAGCCCGTCGGCCAGCATCTCCTCGCGCACCCAGTCGAGCATCTCGCCCCAGTAGTCCGAGTCGAAGAGGACGACCGGGAAGCTTCCGATCTTGCCCGTCTGGATGAGCGTCAGCGACTCGTAGAGCTCGTCCATCGTCCCGAACCCGCCCGGAAAGATGACGAACCCCTCGGCGGCCTTCACGAACATCACCTTGCGGACGTAGAAGTGCTTGAAGGTGCGGGAGATGTCGCAGTACGCGTTCAGCCCCTGCTCGTGCGGGAGCAGGATGTTGAACCCGATCGAGAGGCCGTCGCCCTCCTTGGCGCCGCGGTTCGCGGCCTCCATCGTCCCCGGGCCGCCACCGGTCACGACGGCGAGGCCGGCCTCGGCGAAGAGCCGCGCCGTCTCGCGCGCCGCCTGATAGGTCGCCGACCCCTCCTTCACGCGCGCCGAGCCGAAGATCGTCACCGCTGGCCGGTCGATCCGCTGGATGTCCTGGAAGCCGGCGAGGAACTCCGAGGCGATCAGCGACACATCGGTGATCAGCGTTTCGTGCGTCCGGCGCAGGAGTCGCCGGTCGACCTCGCTGTTCGAGCTCACAGCCTGTCCTGCGGAACGTGCGCCACGACCATCCCGACGACGAGAGCGGCCGCGGTCGCGAGGGAGACGAGCGCCACCAGAGCGGCGCGCCGTCGTGCGCGCGCCGGGTTTGCGGCGCCGCCGCCGGCGCGAAGCACGCGCCAGGATCGGAGCACATGGCCGCCGTCGAGGATCCCGACCGGAATCAGGTTGAACAGGTTGAGCAGGAAGCCCATGTAGGCGAGCGCCTTGAGCAGGTCGGAGCCGGTCTGCACGGCCACGATCAGGCACGCGAGCGCCGCGATTCCCCCGGCCACCGGCCCCGCGAGCGACACGCGCGCGTTCACCCACGGGTCGAAGCGCATGTTCCGCAGGGCGACGTACGCGCCGAGGAACGGGATGAAGACCGGGAGCTGCGGGTCGAGGCCCAGTCGCTTCGCCTCCACGTAGTGGCCGAGCTCGTGGACGAGGATCAGCAGGACGACGCCGACCCCGAACCTCCAGCCCCAGATGAGCGCGTACCCCCCCACCGCGAGGAAGATCCCGAAGAACTTGAGTCCGAACGCGCCGAACTTGACGAGCAGGCCGAGCGCGACGGCGACCGGCGCCGCAATCCGTCCGAGCAGCGACCGCCGCGAGCGATCGTGCTCGCTCGGCAGCGTCCGCGGCTCGGGAGCGGAGAGGGGCTCGAGGTCGCTCGGGTCGTAACGGTTGCTCATGCCATTCGACGCCGGGACGGAGAACGACGCGTGACGCGCGGAGCGGGATGCATTCCCGTGCAGCGCAGCTTGGGGTCGCGGCGACGCCCACGCGAAGGAGGAGGCTCGTCGGGGAACCATGGGGTCCCCCACGTTCTCACGAGCCCTGGCCGATCCATTCCTCGCCGCCGACGTAGAGCTCCTTCTTCCAGAGCGGCACCGTCTGTTTGAGCGTGTCGATCGCCTCGCGGCAGGCGTCGAACGCCGCCGCACGGTGCGCCGCCGAGACGGCGATGACGACGCTCGTCTCGCCGATCTCGACCGGGCCGACACGGTGGTGGATCGCGACGTCGATCACGTCGTGCCGGTCCCGGAGCGCGCCCGCGATCCGCTCCATCTCGGCCTCGGCCATGCCCTCGTAGGCCTCGTACTCGAGCCGGATCACGTCCCGGCCGCGGGAGCGGGCGCGGGTCGTGCCGACGAACGTTGCGATCGCGCCGGCGCCGTCCGAGGCGACCTCTGCGGCTGCGCGCTCGAGCGAGAGGGGCTCGCCCGAGAGGACGAACGCCCCGCCCGAGACGGGCGGGATCAGCGCCACCTCGTCGCCGTCGGCGAGCGGCGTGCCGCGCTCGACGTAGGCGCGGTTGACGGCGTAGACGAGCCCCGTGGGCTCCTCCCCCAGCCCGAGTGCGGGCCAGACGTCGTCGACCAACGCGCCCTCGTCGAGCTCGAGCGCCGCCTCCCGTGCGCCCGCGCGCTCGCGGAGCGCGGCGAACAGCCTCACGGCCACCTTCATGCGTTGAGCGTATCGGCGGTGGCGCAGGAGGCGGTGTCATGTTACATCTCTCCCATGACCATCCTCGCGCCTCGAGCGAACCTCAACGACCAGGTCTACGCGACGCTCCGCGAGCGGATCCTTACCCGCGACCCCGGCCCGGGCGCGAAGCTCAGCCTCCACGAGCTCGCGGCCGAGCTCGGCGTGTCGCGGAGCCCGGTGCACCATGCGCTCACGCGTCTCGTCTCCGAAGGGCTTCTGAGCGTGAAGGCGCGGCGTGGCTACTTCGTGACGCCGGTGACGTCGCAGGCGCTGCTCGAAGGGTACGAGGTACGGCTCGCGCTCGAGCTCCACGCGGCCGACGTCGCGGTCGACACGGC
>DASTKF010000004.1:0-8807 GCA_035716065.1 Gaiella sp. | reverse complement strand
CTTCGAGGCGGCCGCGGAGGTCGCGGAGGAAGCCGCCGGCGTATGCGCCGTCGACGAGGCGGTGGTCGTACGTCAGCGTGATGTTCATCATCGGCCGGATCGCGATCACGTCCTGGCCGAGCTCGTCCTGCACGACCCACGGGCGCTTGACGAGCGCGTAGGTGCCGAGGATGCCGGCCTGGGGCTGGCTGATGATCGGCGTCCCGTGGAAGGTGCCGAACCCGCCCGGGTTCGTGATCGTGAACGTGCCGCCCTGGACGTCGTCCGGCATCAGCTTCTTCGTGCGCGCCTTCTCGGCCAGCTCCGCGATGCCGCGCGCCATGCCGAGCAGGTTCAGATCCTGCGCGTTCCGGATGACCGGCACGATCAGGCCCTTCCCGTCCTCGAGCGCGACGGCGATGCCGAGGTTCACGAACGTCCGCGTGACGATCTTGTCGCCGCGCATCTCGCCGTTGACCCAGGGCCACTCCGAAAGCGTCTCGACGGCGGCCTTCGCGATGAACGCGAGATACGTCGGGTTGACGCCGTACGACGCCTGGTACTCCTTCTTCAGGACCTCGCGCGCCGCGACGACGCGGGACATGTCGACCTCGATGGCGCTCGTCACGTGCGCAGAGGTGTCGAGCGAGCGGCGCATGTGCTCTGCGACGCCGCGGCGCATCGCGGTCATCGGCTCCTCGACCTCGCCGACCGCTGCTGGCACAGGCGCTGCAGGCTCGGCGGCTGCCGCCGGCGCGGGTGCCGGAGCCGCCGGAGCGGGCGCAGGAGCTCCGGGCGGAGCCGTGGGGGGTGCCGCGGCGGCGGCGATCTCGGCCGGTGCAGGCTGGGCCTCGACGGCCGGCGCGGGAGCCGCCGCGACCGGTTCGGCCGGAGCGGGCGGCGGCGCGGCGGCCCCGGACTCGATGAACGCAAGGATGTCCTTCTTCGTGACGCGGCCACCCTGGCCGGTCCCGGTGACGGCGCCCGGGTCGACCCCGTGCTGGGCCGCGATCCGCGCGACGACCGGTGAGACGAACGTCCTGCCGTTCCCGCTCGGAGCCTCTGCTGGGGCGCTCGGGGCAGGCGGCGCGGCGGGGGCAGCCGGCTGCTCGGCAGGCGCAGTCGCAACGGGCACGGGGGCGGCTGCCGGCTCAGGCGCGGGAGCGGCGGCCTCCTCGGTGGCCGGGGTCTCCTCCTGGAGCGGCTCCGCAGGCTCCGCGGGAGGCGCGGGGGCTGCGCCCGCCGCGCCGATCACGGCGAGTACCGTCCCGACCTCGACCGTCTCGCCTTCCTGAACCCGGATCTCGGTGACGACGCCCTCGCCCGGGCTCGGCACCTCCGTGTCGACCTTGTCGGTCGAGATCTCGAGCAGCGGCTCGTCCAGCGCGACGGTGTCGCCGGCCTGCTTGAGCCAACGGGTGATCGTGCCTTCCGAGACGGACACGCCCATCTGGGGCATCACGACCTCGACCTGCGTGCCGGTGCTCACGTTCTCACGCCTCCTCGGGTCCTCAGTAAGCGGCGAGGTCGCGGAGCGCCGCTGCGACGTCCTCGACCTGCGGGATGTATGCCTTCTCGAGCGAGGGCGCGAACGGCACCGGGCTGTCGGGCGCGGCGAGCCGCCGGACCGGCGCGTCGAGTTGCTCGAACGCCTCCTCGGCAATGGTCGCCGCGATCTCCCCGCCGAAGCCGCCCGTCTTCGTGTCCTCGTGGAGCACGAGCACCTTCGAGCACCGCTCGACGCTCTCGAGCACGGCCTCGCGGTCCCACGGGATCAATGTCCGCAGGTCGAGGATCTCGACGGATACGTCCTCCTCGGCCAGCTTGGCGGCGGCCTCGTCGGCGGTATACACCATCGCGCCCCAGGTGATCACGGTTACGTCCTCGCCCTGGCGGTGGACGCGCGCCTTCCCGAACGGCGTCGTGTAGCGATCCTCGGGCACCTCTCCGCGGATCCGGCGGTAGAGGTGCTTGTGCTCGAAGAAGAGCACCGGATTCGGGTCCTCGATGGCCGTCGCGAGCAGTCCCTTCGCGTCCTCCGGCGTGGCGGGGCAGACGACCTTGAGGCCCGGGATGTGCGCGAAGCTCGACTCGGGGTTCTGCGAGTGGAACGGCCCGCCGGAGAAGCCGCCTCCGGACGGGAGCCGGAGGACGATCGGAATGGGCGTGCCCGTGCGGTAGTGCTGCTTCGCCGCGACGGTGACGAGATGGTCCCAGGCGCAGGAGACGAAGTCCGCGAACTGCATCTCGGCCACGGGGCGCATGCCCATCAGGGCTGCGCCGGTCGCGCCTGCGACGATCGCGGTCTCCGACAGAGGCATGTCGAGCACGCGGCTTGCTCCGAACTCCTCCTGGAAGCCTTGCGTGACCTTGAACGCGCCGCCGTAGAGGCCGACGTCCTCACCCAGGACGAAGACGCGCTGGTCGCGCCGCATCTCCAGCCGCAGCGAGTCCGAGATCGCCTGGAGGTAGGTCTTCTCCGCCATCAGCTCCGCCTCATCGGTGGTGGGGTGTCTCGAGCTCGTCGGACGAGGCAAAGACGCCGTCGGTCACCGTCGAGGGATCGGGCACGGGGGACTCCTCGGCGCGCTGGATCGCCTCGTTCAGGAGGCGCTTGACGCCCGCCGTGATCTCGTCCTCCTCGTCGTCGGTCATCTCGGCGTTGTCGCGGAGCCAGGAGCGGAAGCGCTCGATCGGATCCCGCCGCGCCCACTCCTCGAACAGCTCCTTCGGGACGTAGAACGCGTCGTCGTGGACGGCATGGCCCTCCATCCGGAGGGTGACCGACTCGATCAGCGTCGGACCGCCGCCCCCGCGGGCCTTCTCGATCGCGTGCTTCGCCTCGCGGTAGACGGCCAGGACGTCGGTGCCGTCGACGACCACGCCGTCGAAGCCGTAGCCGGCCGCACGATCGGCGAGATGATCGACGGCGTACTCGAGATGCGAAGGCGTGGAGTACGCCCACTGGTTGTTGTCGATCACGAAGACGACCGGGAGGCGACGGACGCCGGCGAGGTTCATCCCCTCGTGGGCGTCTCCCCGGGCCGCCGCGCCCTCGCCGCACCAGGCGACGGCTACGCGCCGCTCGTCGCGGATCTTGAACGCGAGGGCCATCCCGACGGCGACGGGAAGCATCGCGGGTAGATGGCTGACCATCGCATGGAGGCCGAGCCGCGCATCACCCATGTGGACGTTGCCGTCACGGCCGCGCGTGGGGCCGTCCTCGCGGCCCATGTACTGCGCGAAGATGCGCCACGGCTCGATGCCGCGGGTGATGTGGACGCCCATGTCGCGCTGCAGCGGCGTCCCCACGTCGTTCGGGCCCATCGCCGTCCCGACGCCCACCGCGGAGGCCTCGTTCCCGCGCCCGGTGTAGAAGGACCCGGGGATCTTCCCCTGCTTGTAGAGGATGTGGCCGCGCTCCTCGACCGCCCGGGTGATGAGCATGTTGCGGTACATCCCGAGGAGGTCCTCGCGGTCGAGCCCCGCCTCCTTCACCTGTTGCAGCGTCTCGACCGGCTCGGCCTCGCGTACTGCCATGTGGGCACATCCTTCCTGGGCGACGGACGCCCTTGACTCTACCGGCTCCCCCGGCGGGCGAACGCGCGCGTCGGACGCCGTGCATGTCTCTCGCGGGCGGGAGGGCGATCCGACCGGTAGAAGTCGCGGTAATGGCGAAGGCGAAGCGGAACTGGATCCAGGAAGAACGCCGGCGGACGCTCGGCGACTGGGTCGCGTTCTGCCCGTCGTGCGGGCACGTCGTCCGCTACTTCGAGGACCTCGAGGCGGAACGGCCGACGACCTGCCCGCAGTGCGAGACGATGCTCGTCGCGCGGTGCCCCTCGTGCGACGCGCGGCTTCCCTCGGCCTTCCAGGTCACGTGCGAGGACTGCGGCGCGCCGCTTCGTGAGAACGAGCTCTTCGGCGGACCTATCCGGCGGCCCGGCCGGTAGCGCGAACGTCGCACCAGAGGTGGTCGCGGCCTTTCCACGCCGTGGTGCCCCTCAAGCGGAGCCCGCACTTCTCCATGACCCGGAGCGACGCCCGGTTATCGGGCGTCGTCCAGCTGATGATCCGCTGCAACCCGACGCGCCCGAACGCGTCCGCGATCGCCGCGGCTGCCGCCTCCGTCGCGAGGCCTTCGCCCCAGCGCCCCGCGGCGATCGTCCAGCCGACCTCGTCCTTCTCGGGCGTTTCCGGCCAGTCGGGCTGCCGCATCACACCGACCCGGCCGACGAGCCCTCCGGTCACGATGTCCGCCACCGCGAAGCGTCCGAATCCGTGGACGTCCCAGTGGCGCTCGTCGCGCGTGAGCTTCGACGCCGCCTCCTCGCGCGTCAGCGGGCCGAGCCACGCCACAACGGAAGGGTGCGCGTAGAGCTGTGCGAGGCCCTCGACGTCGGCCTTGGACCAGCGTCGGAGCACGAGGCGATCGGTCTCGATCCGCATGACGCTCACTTTGCCCGCGCACGATGGCTCGTGGCGGGTTGCCGATGCGCTTCCGTTCGCGGCCGGAGGCCGGCTTGGCCGGCCGGGAGGCCAACCGAGAGTCAGCCGTGAGCGACGCTGAAGAAGGGGGCACGTGGGGGAAACATGGTTTCCCCCACGCTCAAAACATGGTCCCGACGATCTGCGAGAAGCGGATCACCGTGACGGTGTCCTCCTCGGAGACCGGCCGGTTGTACAGCCGCGCCAGCCACTCGACGAACTCGTCGACGCGCCGGATCTCGGGGTTGTCGTGCTCGATCTCACGGGGCGAGAGGTCGGAGAGCGGCTTGACGTCGACCTTGTCGATCACCGCGTCGAAGACCTTCTCGCGCTGGCCGTACCGTGCCCCGACGAGGACCGTCACGATCATGCCCTTGCGGTACTTGGCGGACTTGTCTCCCAGGCGGATCGTCGCGGTCTTGCGGCCCGTCCGCAGCTGATCCGCGACGACCGGCGAGTAGAAGTTGAGCGCGAACGTCGGCAAGGCGTGTCGAGCCTAACCGCTCGAAACGTCTAGCGAAACCCTTTCTCGGTCACTGCCTCGAGCGCCTTCACGGCCACCGCGCGCTCGCCGCCGTAGGAGAGCACGGTCGCCGCGTCGTCGAGCGGGACCCAGCGCGCCTCGGCGACCTCGATCTCCATCCCCGGCGGCAGGTCGCCGATGCGGCCGCCGACCGCACGGAGGAGGAAGAACGAGACGACCTTGAACACGCGCTCGCCCTCCCAGGTGTAGACGTAGCGGACGTCGCCGAGCTTGCGGTCGCCGCGGGCGTGGAGGCCGGTCTCCTCGTAGACCTCGCGGATCGCGGTCTCGAGCCCGCGCTCGCCGTCGTCGATCAGCCCCTTCGGCAAGGCCCAGACCTGCGGCCGATGATGCTCGCGACGCGGTCGGACGACGGCGGCCCACCAGCGTCCACGCATCCGGCGCACGACGACCCCGCCGGCGGAGAACTCGCGACGCATGCCTTCGATTGTGTCGCCGATCGGAGGGGCGGTCGAATCTGCGTCGAGTCGACGCAGATCAACTGCCTCGCGCACAGGCCCTGACCTGCTATAACCCAGACGTCGGCACTCTCCGGTGGAGAGTGCCAAGAAAGAGTGTCCTGCAACTGTCTCTAGGAGGCACATCGTATGAATCTGCAGCCCCTGGGTGACCGCCTGATCGTGGAGGTCCTCGACGAGGAGTCCACCACGGCCAGCGGCATCGTGCTGCCCGACACGGCACAGGAGAAGCCGCAGCGCGGCAAGGTCCTGTCGGTCGGACCCGGCCCGCGCGACGAGGACGGGGAGTACATCAAGATGGACGTCGAGGAGGGTGACGAGATCATCTTCTCCAAGTACGGCGGCACCGAGATCAAGATCGGCGCCGACGACGTCCTGATCCTGCGCGAATCGGATGTGCTCGCGAAGGTCGTAACCACCGGCGGCAAGGGCAAGCGCAAGCTCGCCGGCGCCGCCGCCTAGCTCGTTTCGCTCAGGAGGAACACCACATGGCTCACAAGGAGCTCAAGTTCAACGAGGACGCGCGCCGCGCGCTCGAGCGCGGGGTCAACACCCTCGCCGACGCCGTCAAGGTGACGCTCGGCCCGAAGGGCCGCTACGTCGTCCTCGACAAGAAGTTCGGCGCGCCGACGATCACGAACGACGGGGTCACCATCGCCCGCGAGATCGAGGTGGAGGACCCGTTCGAGAACCAGGGCGCACAGCTCGTCCGCGAGGTCGCCACGGCGACCAACGACGTTGCCGGCGACGGCACGACGACCGCGACCGTGCTCGCCCAGGCGATCGTCCGCGAGGGCCTCAAGAACGTCGCCGCAGGCGCGAACCCGATGGGCCTCAAGCGGGGTATCGAGCAGGCGGTCGAGAAGGTCGTCGACGACCTCAAGAAGCAGTCGACCGAGGTCGCGGGCAAGGAGGACATCGCCCGCGTCGCGACGATCTCCTCGCGCGAGCGCGAGATCGGCGACGTGATCGCGGACGCGATCGAGAAGGTCGGCAAGGACGGCGTCGTGAACGTCGAGGAGGGCCAGACCTTCGGCCTCGAGCTCGAGTTCACGGAGGGCATGCAGTTCGACAAGGGCTACCTGTCGCCGTACATGATCACCGACGCCGAGCGCATGGAGGCCGTGCTCGACGACCCGTACGTCCTGATCGCGAACCAGAAGGTCGGCGCGGTCAAGGACCTCCTCCCGGTGCTCGAGCAGGTCATCCAGGCCGGCCGGCCGCTGCTCGTCGTCGCCGAGGACGTCGAGGGCGAGGCACTTGCGACCGTCGTCGTGAACAAGCTCCGCGGAGTGTTCACCGCCGTCGCCGTCAAGGCGCCGGGCTTCGGTGACCGCCGCAAGCGGATGCTCGAGGACATCGCGATCCTCACCGGCGGCGAGGTGATCACCGAGGAGATGGGCCTCAAGCTCGAGAACACGAAGCTCTCGCAGCTCGGGAAGGCCCGCAAGATCGTCATCGACAAGGACTCGACCACGATCGTGGACGGGGCCGGCGACTCGGAGGCGATCAAGGGCCGCATCAAGCAGCTCAAGTCCGAGATCGAGACGACGGACTCCGACTTCGACCGCGAGAAGCTCCAGGAGCGGCTCGCGAAGCTGTCGGGTGGCGTCGCGGTGATCAAGGTCGGCGCCGCGACCGAGACCGAGATGAAGGAGAAGAAGCACCGCGTCGAGGACGCGCTGCAGGCGACCCGGGCTGCCCTCGAGGAGGGCATCGTCGCGGGTGGCGGCGTCGCGCTCCTGAACGCGGCGGACACGGTGAAGAAGGGCTTCGAGGCGCTCGAGGGCGACGAGAAGACCGGCTCGGCGATCATCGTCCGCTCGCTCGAGGAGCCGCTCCGGCAGCTCGCCTACAACGCGGGCCTCGAGGGCTCGGTCGTCGTCAACCAGGTCCGCTCGGCGAAGAAGGGCTTCGGCCTCAACGTCGACAGCGGTGAGGTCGAGGACCTCGTCAAGGCGGGGATCATCGACCCGACGATGGTGACGCGCTCGGCGCTGCAGAACGCCGCGTCGATCGCGAAGAACATCCTCACCACCGAGGCGATCGTCGCCGAGGCGCCCGAGAAGACCCCGGCCGGTGCCGGCATGCCCGACATGGGCGGCATGGGCGGGATGATGTAACAGCGTGGGGGAACCCCATGGTTCCCCGACGAGCCCCCTCCTTCCGTGCTGCGCATGGATCGAGCGGGGTTGGGCTCCCGCCGGCACAGCTCGGCTCCGCCCGCGAACCACAGCTCACGGATCGACGACGAGGGCCGGCGCAAGCCGGCCCTCGCGCTTCCTTCGATCATCGTCCGCAGGGGCGTGCCATCTGGTTGGGCAAAAGTGTGGAAGGACATGGCTATGCCCGATTCGACAGAATCGCGGTGTGGCGCTCTGGTCAGGTCGTGTCGGCGGGGAGCTCGACCCCGCTGTGTGGGAGCTGCTCCGTGCCAACGACGCGGAGCTCCTGGTGTACGACTGCGCGGCGACCGCGGAGCACGCTGCGCGGCTCCACGGCGCCGGGCTGCTCGACACGGACGAGCTCGCGGACGTCGAGGAGCGCCTCTCGGGGATCGCCCACGATCCGTCCGGGGTGCTCGCCGAGGACGAGGACGTCCACTCGGCCATCGAGCGGCTGCTCGGCCCGGTCGGCCGCAAGATCCACGCGGGGCGGTCGCGGAACGACCAGGTGGCCGCGGCGTTCCGCCTCTACGTCGCCGACGCCTGCGCCGAGGCACGCGAGGAGATCGACGCGCTCGCGCTCGTCACGCTCTCGTTTGCGGAGGCCGAGGCGGAAACGCTGATGCCGGGCTACACGCACCTCCAGCGCGGACAGCCGGTCACGCTCGGTCACCACCTGCTGGCATGGGTCGAGATGATCGATCGTGACCGCACGCGCTTCGCGGCCGCCGCCGATGCCTCCGCGGAGAGCCCGCTCGGCGCCGGGGCGCTTGCCGGCTCGACGCTCGGGATCGATCCGCCGGCGTCCCAGATGCGGAACTCGATCGACGCCGTGGCCGACCGCGACTTCGCGCTCGACTATCTCTACGCGGCCGCGATGCTCGCGCAGCACCTGTCCCGGATCGGGGAGGAGATCGTCCTCTGGTCGACCGCCGAGTTCGGGTTCGTGCGCCTGCCCGAGAATGCATCGACCGGCTCGTCGATGATGCCGCAGAAGCTGAACCCCGACGTCGCGGAGCTCGTCCGCGGCAAGGGCGGAACCGCGATCGGGCGCCTCGCCGGCCTCCTCGCGACGGTGAAAGGCCTGCCGCTCGCCTACGACCGCGACCTGCAGGAGGACAAGCCGCCGGTGTTTGCTGCCCGGCGTGACGTCCGCGATTCGCTCCGGGGCAT
>DASTKF010000003.1:0-4518 GCA_035716065.1 Gaiella sp. | reverse complement strand
CGGCTCGTCGAGCCGTTCCACGACCTCGGCCTTGCCCTTCCAGACGAGCACGTGCGCGCGACGTGTCGAGCACACGTTCAGCGGCTCGTAGCTCGCATTCAGGACGAGCACGTGACTCACGGCGCGAATGTAGCAGCGCCGCAACCCGGCTCTGGGCCGCGGATCACGCCTAGCGTGCCATGGCACGTTCGACGGCCTCGGCCTCCTCGGGGGAGAGGGCGAGGCTCGGGCGTCCGCGCTCGAGCTCCTTGACGTACACCCGTGCGTAATCGCGGCCCTGGATCGCGGTCACGACCGTGCCGGTGCGGGTCGAGTCGAGGAAGGCGAACGATGCGGACTGCTGTCCACCGGCGTCCTCGTAGGCGTCGTAGCGGACGACCGAGGTGTTCGTCACCGCGCCGTCCACCCTGCGGTCGACGCGCGTCAGGCCGGCCGCCACCTCGTCCACGGCCCGGTGCAGGTCGTCGATGCGGCCCTGGAGCGAGACGGCGAAGTCGACCACGTCGGCGGTCGACCCGCCGAGGATCGCCTGCTGGTCGCGCCGGAGCGACCGCACCTTGCGCAACGCGGCCAAGGTCGCGACGAGGGCGATCGCCGAGACCGCGACGGCCGCGATCGCCACGCCGAGCTCGAGGCTCACGACGGCGCGATCTGGAAGATCACCGGGTACTCGGCCGTGTTGTTGTCGGTCTTCGTCTCCCCGTCGACCGGGGTGATCGTCACCTGGACGGTCGCGTTCTCCTGGTAGGGGAAGTCGGGGAAGTCCGAGAACGTCACGGTCTTGGTCTCACCCGGGTCGATCACGTCCACCGTCCCCGTCTTCACGATCGGGCTCGGCTGGCGCGGGATGGTCAGCTTCACCTGGACGCCGACCTCCTGGAACTCGCCGGAGTTCGTCACGCCGACCTCGAACGCGGTGTCGACCGAGGTCGTGATCTTGGTCTCGGTGGTCGTCGAGAGCTGCGTGCCCTGCGGCAACACCTTCGTGTACGCGAGCGCGCTCCCGTGCAGGCCGCTCGGCGTGCCTCCGGTGGAGGCGCCGTGCACGCGCTGCCAGATCGAGCTCATCGAGCGGGCGGTGTACAGGTCGGGGTTCTCGACGAACACAGACGCCGGCGCCGTGAGGCCCTCGACGCCTTCCGACACCATCGTCGTCTGCGCGGTGCCCTGGAACAGGTCCTTCCAGATGACGTCGCTCGCCTCGAGCCGGCTCCCCCAGGCCGAGAGCTGCTCGCCCGCGGCGGCCTGGTCGTCGGTGTCCTTCGTGGCACGGAAGGTGTCGAGCAGGCCCTGGAGACCGGAGACACGCAGCTGGAGTGCCTCCACGGCGTGTCCGTTGGCCGGCGTGAGCGGGCCGGGCGGACTCAGGTCACGCGCGCGCTCGACGTCGAGCTGCTGGCGCTGGACGAAGCCGCCGAGCTTCGTCTCGAGCTCCGTCTGCGTGAGCCCCGGGGTTGTGAGGAGGGTCGCAAGATCGGCGCCGACCTTGGCGGAGTCGCTGCCGACCTCACCTGCGCTCGCGAGGTAGTCGCCGTAGGCCGTCTGCTCGTCGGTTCCGGCGCAGCCCTGGACCCACACCGCGAGCAGCACGATGACGAGGATCGCGAGCGCGACGAGCCCCGCCAGCCGGAGCAGCGGCGTGATGCCGTGCGGCGCCCGGATCTGCGGTCCGCGCGGTCCGCGACCGCCTCCGCCACCGCCCTGCGGGCCGCCGCCGGGCGGTCGTCCACCGGTGCGGGAAGGCGGCGCGATCTCGCGCGTCTCGTCGTCGACGAAGTCGAAATCGAGGATGTCGTCGTCGTGCACGGTCACCGTCAAACCCCGGCCGAGCCGGTGGCGCTCGACGCTCGGTCGAACCCCTTCAGCGGTCGAGTGTACGGGAGATTCGGCGGCGGAGGACGTTCCCCTGGTACGGCGAAGGACGGTTATCGGTGTCGTCCGCAGCCTTCGCAGTCCCCGATCGAGCGCTCGTCCTCGACCGCTATCGACCCCTCAAGCCGCTCGGTCGCGGCGGCTCGGGATCGGTGTGGCTCGCCCGGGACGAGCAGACCGGGCTCGAGGTCGCGCTCAAGATCGTTCCACGTGAGGGAAAGCGGGCAGCGCGCGCGGCGCGTGAGATGGAAGCCGCGTCCCGCCTGCGCCACGAACGGTGCGTCCGCGCCTACGACTTCGGCGGCGACACTGGCCATGTCTACATCGCCTACGAGTACGTGCGGGGCAGGACGCTGCGCGAGGTGCTGCGCGCGGAGGAGGTCGACGACGCGGGAGCGGTCGAGATCGCCGCGCAGATGCTCGACGGGCTCGCGCACGCGCATCGGCGGGGAATCGTCCATCGAGACGTCAAGCCGTCCAACGTGCTGGTGGAGGACACCGACGACATCTCCGTGCGGGTGCTCGATTTCGGGCTCGCACAGTTCGACGAGGCGGACACCCTGACTGCCGTCGGCGACGTCCCCGGCACGCTCGCGTACATCTCGCCCGAGCGGCTCTCCGGGGAGGAGGCGTCGGAACGAAGCGACGTGTGGGCGGTCGGCGTGATCCTCTGGGAGGCGCTCGCCGGCAGCCATCCGTTCTGGGGCGTGCCGCTCCCGCAGGTTGCGTCGACCATCGCGTCCGGGGCGCCGCCCCTGTCCGCGCGGCGCGGTGACCTTCCGCGGCGCCTGCTCGCGGCGATCGACGCAGCGCTCTCGGTCGATCCCGCCAAGCGCCCGCAGGCGGCCCGGCTCGCGGCCGACCTGCGCGAGGCGTTCGTCGTCCCTCTCTCGCGGTCACGCCCCGAGCGGAAGCCGGCACGCGCTGCCCGGGTCGCGAAGCCGCCCCGCCCGAGGGCCGCGCCGGTCCCGCTCTGGCAGCGGCTCGCCCCGGCGGGCATGGCGTCGCTCGCCACCCTGGTCGGCGGCTCGCTGCTCCCGTTCTGGCCGGGACCGCTCCTCGCCGTGCTCGCGGTCGCCGCGGCGCTCGCCGCGTTCCGTGCGCCACGGCTCGGGCTCGCACTGGCCCTGGCGGCGCCGGTGTTCCCGCTCGGAAACGTCGCGCAGGCGGCCGCCGTCGTCTACGGGGTCCTCGCGCTCGCCTGGCTGGCCGTGACCTGGCGCGACCCGCGAGCAGGTCTCGCCTTCTGGGCCGGCCCGCTCCTCGGCGCGCTCGGCCTCCTGCCGCTCCTACCCCTGGCCGTCCAGCCCGCCCGCGGCTGGTGGCGCCGTGGCCTGCACGCCGGTGCCGGCGTCTGCGCGGCGGCCGCCGTCGCCGGGCTCTCCGGCAAGCCGCTGCCGTTGACCGGGACCGCCGTCGCCGACCTCGGGATCGCGGGGACGGAGCGGCCGACGGACGTGCTCCACGCGCTCGGGACCCTGCTCAGCGACTCGACGGCGATCGCGACCACGGCCCTCGCGCTCGGGATCGTCGCGGCGCTCCTCCCGTGGGCGCTCTCGCGCGGGCCGTGGGGCATCGCGGGCCTCGGTGCGCTCCAGCTGACCCTCGTGTTCGCCTGGGCACCCTCGATCCCGTGGGTCGGCTTCGTCTTCGGCACCTGGCTCCTGTGCGGCCTTCTCGTCGCGCGGCCGTATCTCGACACGATTCTGCGACGGCGTGGCGGCTGAGTGGACGCGTCCGCACGTACGGTTGTGTGCCTGCCGGCCCTCAGACGCTTCGCATCCCCGCGTCCTCAGTCGCCCCGATACCTTTGGGTATCGGGACTCCCTGCGTCCTTGGGCTGCTCGGTCTGAGGCCCGCCAGACACGAACGAACACACGGACGCGTCCACTAAACTCGCCCGGGGGAGGCGCCCCCTGTCATGAGCGTGCTGCGCGCAATCGAGAGCACCATCGAGGGCCTCTTCGAAGGGGTCTTCGGTCGTGCGTTCCGAACGCACGTCCAGCCCGTCGAGCTGGCCCGCAAGCTGGCGAAGGAGATGGACGAGCACCGCTCGGTATCCGTCTCCCGGGTCTACGTGCCGAACGAGTACACGCTCTACCTGTCCCCCTCCGACCGGGAGCAGTTCGCCGCGTACGAGGGGTCGCTCGTCGGCGAGCTTCAGGAGTACCTGGTCGAGCACGCCCGGCGCGAGGGCTACGCCCTGCTCACGCCGCCGCGTGTGCTGCTCTCCAGCGACGAGGATCTCGCGATGGGCGAGTTCGGGATCGCGACGCGGGTCGCGCAGCCGGAGGAACAGCGGGATGCGCCGCCCGCGGCGCTGTCGGCGCCGCCAGCGCCCGCAGTCGCCGTGCCGGCGCCCCCGCTACCCGTCGTCGAGCCGCCGGCCGCGACGATGGTCTACCGGCCCGAAGTCCCGCTCACGGCAGACGACGGGCCGCCCGAGGAGGTCGTCCGGGAACGCATCACGCTGACCGTCGGCGGCAGGACGATTCCGGTTACGACGGGCAGATTCGTCGTGGGCCGGTCGCGCGAGTGCGATGTGCGGGTCGACGACGGGAACGTCTCCCGCCGCCACTTCGAGCTCGTCCAGGAGGGGCCGACGACGTGGGTCGTCGCGGATCTCGGCTCGACGAACGGCACCGA
>DASTKF010000002.1:0-3719 GCA_035716065.1 Gaiella sp. | reverse complement strand
GACTCCGGGCGGAAGTAGACGAGCAGCGACGGGTCGCGCATCGTCGGCATGTCGAGCGGGAGCCCCGACGGCTCGAGGACGAGGTACTCGTGGGCCATCGGGACGACGGGCACCGTGATGCCGGCGAGCGCGCCGATCTCGGCCGCGAACATCCCACCCGCGTTCACCACGATCTCCGTCTCGATCGTCCCGCGGTCGGTGTCGACCCCCGTCACGCTCCCGCGCTCGGTGCGGATCGCGGTGACGCGCGTGTTCGTACTCACCTCGGCCCCACGCCGTCGCGCACCCTCGGCGAGCGCGAAGGTCAGCTGGCTCGGGTCGATGTACCCGTCCGTCGGCAGGAAGGCGGCGCCGAGCACGCCGTCGGTCGACATGGGAGGAAAGAGCCTCTGGGCCTCCGCGGGCGAGATCAACTCGAGCGGCAGCCCGAACGTCTTCGCCCAGCCGGCCTGGCGGGCGATCTCCTCCATGCGCTCTTCGGACGACGCGAGCCGCAGGGAGCCGACCTCGCGCCAGCCCGTCTCGAGCCCGACCTCCGCGTCGAGCGTGCGGTAGAGGTCGACGCTCTCCATCATCATCCTCGTGAGCGAGAGGGACGAGCGCAGCTGCCCCACGAGGCCCGCCGAGTGGAACGTCGAGCCGCTCGTCAGGTCGGCTCTCTCGACGAGGACGACGTCGCCCCACCCGAGGCGCGCGAGCCAGTAGAGGATCGAGCAGCCTCCGACCCCGCCGCCGATCACGACCGCCCTCGCCCTGTCGCGCACCCCGCCTCCTCGCTGTCGACCTGCGACCTCCGGGGAACCTAGACTTTCCCCATGAGGGTCGTCGCACGACCCGACGCGCTCGAACTGCTTCGGACGCGGGGCTCGGTGTACGTTCGGCAGCGCGCCTACCGGTGCTGCCGCGGTCGCCAGTTCCTTCTCGAGGCGGCGTTCGAACCGCCGCCGGGCGAGGTCGAGCTCGTACACGCCGCCGACGGCTTCCGTATCTACGCGACACCCGGTCTCGTGCAGCCGGACGAGCTGCACTTCGACGTCGACCGCCGGAACCGCCTCCACGCGTACTGGAACAACCAGGCGTGGATCGGGTAGGGCCGCTCCGCAGGAGACACGTGTCGCTCGGGTCAGGCACCCTCCGGGCGCCAGACCCCTGTTCTCAGCCTGTCCAGGCGCCGCCGTTCTGGTCTATCGCCTGGCCGGTGACGCCGCGCGCGTCGGGCGAGAGGAGCCACGCGACGGTCCCGGCGATGTCCTCGGGCTGGGACATCCGCCCGAGCGGCACGAGCTTCATCGCGTCACGGTAGGCGTCCTCGCGCGTGCCGCCGTCCGCCTCTGCCGCCGCGTCGAGGCCCAGCCAGGCCATATCAGTGTCGACCCAGCCCGGGCAGATCGCGTTCACCTGGACGCCGCGCGGGGCGAGCTCTGCCGCAAACGAGCGCACGAGCCCGAGCAGACCGGCCTTGGAAGCGCTGTAGCCCGTGTAGGACGGCACCGCGATCCGCGCGAGGATCGACGAGAGCACGACGACGTGGCGCGTGTCCGGCCCGGGGGCGAGGTGATCGAGCATCGCCCGGATGCAGTAGTACGTCCCGTTGACGTTCGTCTGGACGATGTCGTCGAAGCGGTCGCCGCCCTCGTCGCCGTCACCGTTCGGGCCTCCGAGCCCGCTTGCGGCGACCAGTCCGTGGATCGGGCCGAGCTCGCCCGCCGCGCGCGCCATCGCCCGCTCGACCCGGCGGCGCTGCCGGATGTCGCACGACTCGACGCGAGCCGGCCCGTCGAGCGCGGCCGCGGTCTCGTCGAGGCGCTCGCGCCCGCGCGCGAGGAGCGTCAGCGCGGCGCCGTCGCGCGCAAGCCGCAGGGCGATGGCGCGTCCGATGCCCGTCCCCGCCCCCGTCACCACCACATGCTTTCCGTTCAGCCGGTCTCCCGTCGTTCGCAATTTGCGGCCTTTCTGTCGTCGGATCCCCTTGCAAGGGTGCGTGCCAGAGCGTAGATTGCCGCTGCGCCGAGCACGGGACGCGAGTAGGACGAAGCTCTCCCGGAAGGCCGTACGCGGAAGCGGAAGGTCAGTCGGGGAAGTGGACGAAAGCGCACCCGGCTCGGCGAAACCTTGGTCCTATTTAGGTAGAGCACACAGCGTTTGACGCAAGTGTGTGCGGAGTGTAAAGAAAAAGTCGCAAAGAGCGGGAATTGCAGTTCGTACGTGCTTGACGCCGGCGCCTCGAGCCCGTAGTGTCCTGATTGCACCGAGGACGGAGCGCCCGAGGTTGATGGCTCTCCGACAGGCAGTCGCTTCGGCGGAGGTCAGTCGGGAAGCCGGACGAAGGAGCGCCGGTCTCGGTGCATTTCTGCGTGGAATGACAGTGTTGGGGGCATCGAACAGCACTAATTCCTGTGAGAACGTGATTTGTCGGTATTTGCGATATTTGCCGTCTCGACATGCTTGACACTCGGGGAATGACGCACTAGATTTCCGAGTGCACCGAGCACGGAGCGCCGAAGGTTGAAGGCTCTCCCGCCCGGCAGTCGCTTCGGCGGAGGTCGATCGGGTGAACTGGACGACGGCGAGACCGACTCGGTGTATTTTTGTGCTTGTTCGCAGGCAGGATTTCGCAGGAGCGGAATCCTGCGCTCGGATCCCCGCCTACGGCGGGGCACATCCCTGAAGGCGCCCGCTTCGCGGTCGCAACTGCCTCGTTGCGATGCGTCGGTGTCCCTCGTCTCCTGGTGTCCGACTGAAGTCGGACACCGGGCTCGCGCGCATATCCTCGCGCGATGCGCAGGATCGTCGCGATCACGGGGACGATCGTCTTCCTGGACGCGATGCTGTTCGGGGCGATCATCCCGCTCCTCCCCCACTTCGCCGACCGGTACGACCTGTCGAAGCTCGAGGCGGGGCTGCTACTCGGGGCCTACGGCGGCGGCGCCCTCGTCGGCGGCATTCCCGGCGGGCTGCTCGTCAGCCGGGTCGGCCCGAAGCGCGGCGTCCTTGCGGGTCTCGTCGTGCTCTCGCTCGCGAGCCTCGCCTTCGCGCTCGCCGGCGGGCCGATAGCACTCGGGCTCGCGCGCTTCGTTCAGGGCTTCTCGAGCGCGACGACCTGGGCCGGCGCCCTCGCCTGGGTGGCCGTCAGCGTCGAGCGCGAGCGGCGCGGCCAGGCGCTCGGCACCGTCTTCGGCCTCGCCGTGTTCGGCTTCGTCTGCGGGCCGATGTTCGGCGGCGTCGCCGATCTCGTCGGCATCCGCGCCTCGTTCGTCGCTGTGGCGCTCGTCGCGGCGGTCCTCGCGGCGGCAATCGCCATCGTCGGCGCACCTCCACGTGAGCCCGCCCGCCCGGGCGCGGTGCGTCGAGCTCTCCACGACCCGGCGTTCATCGGCGGGCTCTGGCTCAACACCCTGCCCGCGCTCTTCTTCGGGACGCTCGACGTCCTCGTCCCGCTTCTGTTCGACGATGCCGGCTACGGAGCGCTCGCGATCGCGGCCGTCTTCGTCATCGCGGGGGCCGTCGAGGTCGTCGTGAACCCCGTCGTCGGGCGGATCTCCGATCGCCGCGGCCGCCTCCTCCCCGTCCGCGTCGCCCTTACGGCGTCGATCGGGGTCGCCGTCGCCTTCGCGCTCGCGACGGAGCCTCTCGTCGTCGCAGTGCTCGTCGTCGCAGCTTCGGTCACGTTCGGCGGCTTCTACACGCCGGGGATGGCGCTCGTCGCCGACCGCGCCGAT
>DASTKF010000001.1:0-8675 GCA_035716065.1 Gaiella sp. | reverse complement strand
TCTTCTCCTGGCTCATCTTGTCCGGCATCACGAAGATGCAGCGATACCCCTTGCGGGCCGCGGCGATCGCGAGGCCGACGCCGGTGTTGCCGGAGGTGGGCTCGACGATCGTGCCGCCGGGGCGGAGGCGGCCGTCGCGCTCGGCGGCCTCGATCATCGCGAGCCCGATGCGGTCCTTGTTCGAGCCGCCCGGGTTCATGAACTCGAGCTTCGCCAGCAGCGTCGCTCCAGTCTCCGACCCGAACGACGCGAGCCGCACGATCGGCGTCCCGCCGACCAGGTCGAGGAGGGTCGGGTACTCGCGGCTCATTCCCGCTCCCGGCGGCGGCCAAGCCGCCGCCTCCGCTCTTTGAGCTCCGTCGAGCCTACGCTCATGCCGGCGGAAGCCTATAGACCGGTCAGCGCAGCGTGATCCGGCGCGCGCCGACGGGCGGGAGCGTGGGGCGGGGGAACCCCTGGTTCCCCCGCCTGCCCCCTCCTCCACGTTCGAGCCGTCCCAAGCGCCGCTGGGCCTCCCGGCCGGCAAAGCCGGCCTCCGGCCGCGTGAGCTGGCCTGCATCGAGCAGGGAATGCCCGACCTCCGACGCGAGCTACCGCGACGCGATGCGGCGCGCGCCGACGGGCGGGAGGGAGCGCGACCCAAGCGCCTCGATCTCGACGTTCCGGCCCGACTGCGGCGCGTGGATCATCCGGCCGTGGCCGATGTAGAGGCCGACGTGCCCCAGGCCGCTGAAGAAGACGAGGTCCCCGGGGCGCATCGAGGCGAGCCGGACGTGGCGACCGACGCCGTAGAGCGCAGCAGCGTTGTGCGGCAGGCCGACCCCGAGCCGTCCGTAGACCCACGAGACGAGGCCGGAGCAGTCGAAGCCGGACGGCGACGAGCCGCCCCAGCGGTACGGGACACCCAGCTGCTGCTGCGCGAGACGCACCGCTCGGACGCCCAGCGGGATGCGCACGGGCTGCTTCGGCAGAACGAAGTGGGCCGGGCTCTGCAGCTGCAGGCCGCGGACGGGTGCGACGACGTCCGCGCTGGCGGTGCTCCCCGCGAGTCCGAGGAAGACGAGACAGGCGATTGCGGGAATGACGAGGCGACGAGGCATCGGCAGAGGCGAGGCAGCACAGGACGGCGTCGGAATCGGATGCCGCGCGGAACACGCAGCGCGCCGTCGGTGTCAGCGACGGCGCACGGTAGCAGAGGGGTCAGGCACCTCGCGGTGCCAGACCCCGCCAGAGCTCAATGCCTGAAATGCCGTCTGCCGGTGAGGACCATCGTCGCGCCGGCCTCGCGGACGGCGTTCAGCACCTCGGTGTCGCGCTTCGAGCCTCCGGGCTGGATGATCGCGCGCACGCCCGCCTCGAGGGCGAGCGTCGGCCCATCCGCGAACGGGAAGAAGGCGTCGGAGGCGAGGACGGCTCCCTCGAGTGAGTGCCCGAGCGCGCTGGCCTTCTCGATCGCGAGGCGCACCGCGTCGACGCGGCTCATCTGGCCCGCGCCGATCCCGAGCGTCTGGCCGCCACGCGCGATCACGATCGCGTTCGACGTGACGTGCTTCGCCACCGTCCACGCGAAGAGAAGCTCCTCCCACGTCGACTGGTCGGGATCGCCGCAGGCGACGTCCATCGCATCGAGCGGGTCGCCGTCGGCGTCGCGGTCCTGGACGAGCAGACCGCCGAGCACGCGACGGAAGTCGCGCTCGCTCGTGACGAAGGCGCGGCGCTCACCGTCGACGAGCACCCGCGCCTTCTCCTTCGTGGAGAGCTCCGCGAGTGCTACCTCGTCGTAGCCCGGCGCGAAGACGACCTCGACGAACTGGGAGGCCAGCGCCTTGCCGAGCGCCGCGCCGACCGGCCGGTTCAGGACGACGACGCCGCCGTAGGCGGACACCGGGTCGCCCCCCAGCGCCTTCTCGTATGCCTCGTCGGGGGTCTCCCCGAGGCCGACGCCGCACGGGTTGCCGTGCTTCACGATCACGGCCGCGGGACCGTCCAGCTCGAGCGCCAGGAGGCGGGCCGCCGAGAGGTCGCCGAGGTTGTTGAACGAGAGCGGCCGCCCCTGGAGCTGCTCGACCCGCGCGAGGAGATGCGTCCGCGCGCCCTTCTGCGCGTAATAGGCGCCCCGCTGGTGCGGGTTCTCGCCGTACGGGAGGTCCATGTAGCGCTCGAAGACGGGAACGAAGGTCTCCGGGAACGAGTCGTCGCGGCCCAGCCAGCCGGCGACCGCGGCGTCGTACGCGGCGGTGCGCTGGAAGGCACGCGCAGCGAGCCTGCGCCGGGTGGCGTCGGTGATCTCGCCGCGCATCCGGAACTCCTCGACGACGGGCTCGTAGTCCTCGGGGCGGCAGACCGGGACGACGTGCGCGTGGTTCTTCGCCGCGGCGCGGAGCAGGGCGGGACCGCCGATGTCGATCTGCTCGATCGCGTCCTCCCAGGCGACGTCGAGGCGGCCGACCGTGCGCTCGAACGGGTAGAGGTTCACGCAGACGAGATCGATCGGGGTGATCTCGTGCGCGCGGAGCTCCGCCATGTCCTCGGGCAGGTCGCGGCGCGCGAGGATGCCGCCGTGGACGGCCGGGTGGAGCGTCACGACGCGGTGGCCCAGGAGGTCGCCGAAGCCCGTGACCTCCTGGAGCGGCGTCACGGGGATGCGCTCGTCGGAGAGCAGCTTCGCCGAGCCGCTCGACGCGACGAGCTCGACGCCGAGCCCGGAGAGCTCGCGCGCGAACGCGGCGAGACCGGTCTTGTCGTAGACCGAGAACAGGGCACGGCGGATCGTCATGCGGCAATCAGCTCCTTCACGACCTCGGGCAGGATGCGGTGCTCGACGCGCTGGACGCGGGCGCGGAGGGTATCGGGCGTGTCCCCCGGCTCGACGGGAACAGGCTCGGTGCGGATCACCGGGCCGGTGTCGATCCCCTCGTCGACCCAGTGGACGGTGGCGGCGGTCTGCGAGAGCCCCGCCGCGAGCACGTCCTCGATGGGGTGCGCCCCGGGGAAGGCGGGCAGCGGCGCCGAGTGCGTGTTGACGACCCGGCGCCCGAACACCTCGAAGAACCGGGGGCGCAGGAGATGCATGTACCCGGCGAGCACCGCGAGCTCGACGTCGCGCTCGCGAAGCCAGCGGGCCATCGCCTCGTCGCGTGCCTCGCGAGACGGGTAGTCCTCGGCCGCGAAGACGGCGGTCGGGATGCCGGCCGCCTCGGCGCGGTCGAGGGCGCGAACCTCCGGCCGGTTCGACGCGACGGCGACGATCGGAAGGCCCGCGTCGACCAGCGCCTGCAGGTTCGTCCCCTCCCCGCTGACGAGCACGCCGATCACGCGTCGCTCCAGGCGACGCCGTCGACGCCCGCCTCCAGCCGCCCGATGACGACGTCGGACGGCTCGACGTGGGCGGCCGGCACGACGGCGCAGTAGCCGATGCCGATGTTGAAGACGCGGCGGAGCTCGTCCTCGGGCACACCGCGCTCGACGAGCCAGGCGAAGACCGCCGGCCGCCGCCACGACCCGGGGTCCATCACCGCGCCAACTCCCTCCGGGAGGACGCGCGCGAGGTTTCCGGCGATCCCGCCGCCAGTCACATGGGCGAGCGCCCGGACGTCGGCGCGGGCGCGCAGCGCGCGGACGTCGTCGAGATAGCAGCGGGTGGGGGGCAGCAGCAGGTCGGAGTCGAACGGGTCGTCGCCGACGATGCGCCGCACGAGCGAGAAGCCGTTCGCGTGGATCCCGGCGGAGGGCAGGCCGACGACGACGTCGCCGTGCCGGGCGCGCGAGCCGTCGATCAGGTCGTCGCGGTCGACGAGGCCCACGACGGTGCCGCAGAAGTCGAGCTCCTCGTCGCGGTAGATGCCCGGTAGCTCGGCCGTCTCTCCGCCGAGGATCGCGCAGCCGGCGGCACGGCAGACGTCGGCAGCGCCCTCGACGAGCTCCGCCACCTGCTCCGCGTCGATCGTGCCCGCGGCGACGTAGTCGAGGAAGAAGAGCGGCTCGGCGCCCGTCGTCAGGACGTCGTTGATCCCGTGCGCCGCGAGGTCGGCGCCGCACCAGCGGAGCTTGCCGGCGCGGCGCGCGAGGACGAGCTTCGAGCCGACGGAGTCGGTGGAGGCCGCGAGCAGGCGCCGTTCGTCGATCGCGTAGAGCCCGGCAAACGCGCCGAATCTGCCCACGACCGCCGGCGTCCGCGTCGAGTCGACAGCGACACGGAGGCGGTCGACGACCGCCTCTGCGGTGGCGAGCGAGACGCCTGCGGCGGCATACGTCTGGTCGTCCGGCGACACGGTGCGAGCGTAGTCGACCCCAGGGTCTGGCACCGTCAGGTGCCTGACCCCGGCCGACGCCTGAGCCAGAGGTGTCCGACCGCAGTCGGACACCCACGGACGGTTCAACGAGCGGCCGGTTCGAACCGGAGCTTCGCTGCGAGGCCGTCGGAGGGAACGCGGGTCGGGTAGCTCCTGGTGAAGCACGCCCGGCAGACGTCCTCCTCCGGGATGCCCGTCGCCCATTGCATGCCGTCGAGCGAGAGGTAGTGGAGGCTCGTTGCACCGACGTGCTCGCGCATCTCCTCGACCGAGCGGTGCGCAGCCGCGAGCTCGGCCTCGTCGGCCATGTCGATGCCGTAGAAGCACGGCGAGACGACCGGCGGGGACGAGACGCGGACGTGCACCTCGGCCGCGCCGCCGTCGTCGAGCATCTGCACGAGAGCGCGCATCGTGTTGCCGCGCACGATCGAGTCGTCGACGATCACGAGCCGCTTGCCGGCGATCTCGTCGAGTGGGTTGAACTTGAGCCGGATGCCCTGGCGACGAAGCTCCTGATCAGGCTGGATGAACGTCCTCCCGACGTAGCGGTTCTTGATCAGCCCCTCCTCGTACGGGATCCCCGAGCGCTTCGCGAAGCCGATCGCCGCCGGAGTGCCCGAGTCGGGGATCGGCATCACGAGGTCGGCGTCCGCCGGCGCCTCCTCGGCGAGCCGCTCGCCCATCCGCACCCGCGCCGCGTGCACGCCCGTGCCGCCGAGCGTCGAGTCCGGCCGCGCGAAGTAGACGTGCTCGAAGATGCACGCGGCGCTGCGGCCTCGCGGGACGGCCTGCGCCGAGTGGCATCCGTCCTCGTCGACCCAGACGACCTCGCCCGGGAGGACGTCCCGAACCACGTCGGCGCCGACGAGGTCGAGCGCGCAGGTCTCCGATGCGACGACCCAGTCGTCGCCGATCCGGCCGAGCGTCAGCGGGCGGATCCCGAGTGGGTCGCGGAAGGCCACGAGCGTGCCGTCCGCGATCGCAACGGTCGAGTAGGCGCCCTCGAGCCTCTGCATCGACGCGGCGACGGCCTCGGGGAGCGGCGCGGGATCGCGGCCGAGCAGCGCGGCGATCACCTCGGTGTCCGACGTCGAGGCGATCCGGACGCCTCCGGCGAGGAGCTCGTCGCGGAGGGGCGTGGGGTCGACGAGGTTTCCGTTGTGCGCGAGGGCCACGGTCCGCGCGGCGCCGTGGTGTACGAGCGGCTGGGCGTTCGACCAGTGCGCGCCGCCCGTCGTCGAGTACCGCGTGTGGCCGATTGCGACCTCGCCCGGTAGCGCGGCGAGCTTCTCCTCGTCGAACACCTGCGGGACGAGCCCCATCTCGCGGAGCGCCGTGAGTCGGCCCTGGTCGGAGACGGCGATCCCCGCGGACTCCTGCCCACGGTGCTGCAGCGCGAAGAGGCCGAAGTACGCGAGCCGGGCCACGTCGCGCTCGTGCGAGCGGACGCCGAACACGCCGCACATCAGGCTGTCCCTTCGTGGGCGAGCGCGAGCTCGGCGAGCGGGATGCCGAGGAGCGAGTCGCCGCCGACCGTGCCGATCCGTCGCACGTCCACCTCTGCGCCGGTCGGATCGGACTCGACCTGCTCAGGCGGCACCGCGACGATCACCTGCCCTCCGATCTCGCCGAAGAGCGTCAGCGGCTCGTCGTCGAGGTCGAGCTCCGCCCCGATGCCGCTCCAGAGCGCCGCCTCGGCGAGCGCGACCGCGAGCCCGCCCTCCGCCGCGTCATGGACCAGGGACGCGTGCTGCCCGGCCCGCGTCGCGTGCCGGACGAGCGCGCACTCGCTCGCGAGGTCGAGCGACGGCGACCCGCCGAGCGTTCCCCAGCGCGCCTGCGCCTCGGAGCCGGCGAACGTGAGCGGCGAGCGCGAGCGGGCGAGCAGGATCGCATCGCCCTCTCGCCAGCCGCGCGGCACGCGTCGCACGTCCGGGACGAGGCCCACGCAGCCAACCACCGGCGTGGGTGGGATCGACCGGCCGTCGGTGTCGTTGTAGAGGGAGACGTTCCCGGAGACGATCGGCGCCCCGAGCGCCTCGCACGCGAGCGCCATGCCCTCGATCGCCTCCGCGAGCTCCCAGCCGACCTCGGCCTTCTCCGGGTTGCCGAAGTTGAGGCAGTCGGTGAAGCCGATGGGCTCCGCGCCGGCGCACGCCACGTTCCGCGCGGCCTCGAGGACGGCGAGCTGTCCCGCGAGACGCGGGTCGAGCGAGCCGATCCGTCCCTGTCCGTCGAGCGTCAGGGCGAGCCCGCGCCAGTCGGGCCTGAGGCGGAGGACGGCCGCGTCGAGCCCGGGACGCCGCACAGTGCGGGACTGGACGAGCTGGTCGTAGCGGCGGGTGACGAAGGTGCGCGAGCGCAGGGCGGGGGAGGCGAGCAGCTCGAGCAGCGCCACTCGCGTCGGCGGCACTCGGGTCGGGCGCTCCGGTCGCGGGGCTCGAGCCTCGCGCTCGACCGCGTACCGCGGGCATTCGTCGGTGAGCAGCCGCGCCGGGATCGCTCCGACCTCCTCACCCGCCCACAGTGTGCGCAAGACAGCGGTCTCCGTCACCTCGCCGATCACGGCGCGATGGAGCTCCCAGCGGTCGATCACCGCCTCGACGTCGCGCAGCCGCTCCGGCGCGACGATCGCGACCATCCGCTCCTGCGACTCCGAGATCATCACCTCCCACGGCTCCATCCCCTCCTCGCGCTGCGGCACGCGGTCGAGGTGCACGTCGATTCCGTAGTCGGCCGCCATCTCCGAGAGCGACGACGCGAGCCCGGCGGCGCCGCAGTCCTGGAGCGAGAGCACGAGGCCACGCTCGACGAGCTCGGCGGACACCTCGATCAGCCGCTTCCCGGTGAACGGGTCGCCGACCTGGACGGACGGCCGCTTGTCGGCGTCGTCCTCGCCGAGCTCCGCGCTCGCGAGCACCGACGCCCCGCCGATCCCGTCGCGGCCGGTCGTGGCGCCGTAGAGCACGAGGAGCGCTCCGGCGGCGGTCGCCTTGGCGCGCACGAGCCGCTCGACCGGCAGCAGCCCGACGCACATCGCGTTGACGAGGCAGTTGGAGGCGTAGGCGTCGTCGAAGACCACCTCGCCGCCGACGTTCGGCACGCCAACGCAGTTTCCATAATGGCCAACGCCACCGACCGCGCGAGAGAAGTGGTCGTCGGGGGCGCCGAAGCGGAGGCCATCGAGCAGCGCGACCGGCCGCGCGCCCATCGCGGAGATGTCGCGGAGGATCCCGCCGACGCCGGTGGCAGCGCCCTGGAACGGCTCGACCGCGGACGGGTGGTTGTGGCTCTCGACCTTGAACGCGACGGCGAGGCCGTCGCCGAGGTCGAGCACCCCCGCGTTCTCGCCGGGGCCCTGGAGGACGCGCGGGCCGTCGCTCGGCAGGCGCCGGAGGAGGAGGGCGGAGTGCTTGTAGCCGCAGTGCTCCGACCAGAGCAGGGAGAACACCGCGAGCTCGAAGTGGTTGGGCTCGCGCTCGAGCAGCGAGACGATACGAGCGAGCTCCCCGTCCGTGAGGCCGAGCTGACGATGGAGCGGCTGTTCCGCGACCGAGCTCAGGAGGCCAGTCTAGCCTCGGCGTCGGGCGGCCCCGGCAGGCGGGCGGCCGAGCCGCGCTCGACCGGTAGCGTCGCACGGTGCACCGGCGCGACCTGGCTCTCCTTCTCGCGCTGGCTGCGATCTGGGGTGCGTCGTTCCTCTTCATCAAGCTCGGCGTCGAGGAGGTCGAGCCCGCCGTGGTCGTGCTCGGCAGGATCGCCGTCGGGTTCGGCGTGCTCGTCCCCCTCGTCCTCGCGCGCGGCGTGCGTCCCGACCTGCGCGCGATGTGGGTCCCGTTCGTCGTGCTCGGGACGCTCAACAACGCGGTGCCGTACTGGCTCCTTGCGTTCGCGGAGACCCGGATCGACTCGGGGCTGGCGGCCGTGATCCAGGCCGCCGCACCCATCCTGACCGTGGTGCTGGCGACGCGCATCGATCCCTCGCAGCGCGTCCGCGGCCTGCGGCTCGTCGGCGTCGGAGTCGGCTTCGTGGGCGTCGCCCTCCTGGTCGGCGTGCAGGAGGGCGGCCAGCTCGTCGCCGCGCTCGCCGTGCTCGGCACCGCCACCTGCTATGCGCTCTCGGCCCTCTACGCGGGACGCGCGGTTCGCGCGTTCCCTCCCCTCGACGTGACGATCGGCCAGCTGGGCGTCGGACTGCTCCTCGCGCTCCCGTTCGGGCTTGCGCAGCTGCCCTCCGAGGCTCCTCCCGCGAAGGCCGTCGCCGCCATCGTCGCGCTGGGCGCGCTCAGCACGGGTGTCGCCTACCTCCTCTACTTCACGCTCATCGCGCGGGCGGGCGCCTCGCGCGCGATTCTCGTCACGTATCTCGTCCCGGCCTTCGCC